>JABIUH010000142.1 GCA_018701055.1 Woeseia sp.
ATGTCATTTTTGCTGTTAACCCCGATGCCGGAACACTTATCGAGTCGTTCGGGAAAGGCGGGCATATTGATTTATGGGAAAACCATGTTTGGCCTGCTCATCTGGTGCAAAACAAGTTGTCCAACAACTCGCCTCCGGCTACGTACAAGAATTTCTTAATTGTAGATTCAAACGTGTTCGAGAATAGAGAGGAACCACCCGGCAATGTCCGCGCGTTCGATACATTGACGGGCGAATTCAAATGGAGATTTCACACCATCCCGTTGGAAGGCCAGCCTGGGTATGAGACCACGGAATGGGAAGAGAATATGAACTACGGTGGCGCCAACTCATGGGGTGGATTTGTTGTAGATGAAGAAAGAGGCTGGGTATTTGGTGCTACGGGTGCAATGACCGGAGGGATCCATGGTAATGGCGGAGCTAGACCTGGTAAGAATCTTTATTCAAATTCCGTAATTGCCCTTGATGCAACGACGGGCGAGTTGCAATGGCATTTTCAAACGATGCACCACGATATTTGGGATTATGATATCGCTCCTGCACCGATGTTAGCTACGATTACCAAGGAGGATGGGATAGAACAGGATGTGGTCGTGCAAACGGGCAAGCAGGGCAAATTCTTTGTATTTGACCGGGATACGGGCGAATCGCTATTCCCAATCGTTGAGAAACCTGTTCCGACTGACGCAGTACCCGGCGAAGTTCCATATCCAACGCAACCGTGGCCGCTAAAACCAGATCCTCTGGTACGTACGTCATTCTACGAGTCTGATTTGACGGACATCACACCCGAGTCTCATGCATCCGCCCTGGAAAAGTTTAAAAAGCTAAAAGCAGGACCGATGTATACGCCTCCAAGTATCGAAGGAACCATCGTCCAGCCGGGTATTCATGGAGGAAATGAATGGGGAGGGCCGGCCTTTGATCCGGAGACAAATATATCCTACGTAAACGTGAATGACTTTCCGTTTATTTTGACGACGGTCCCGATGCAACCTGATCAATTTTCAGATATGTCGGATCTGCAGCGAGGCAGCACAATATACAACGCGCAATGTGCAGCTTGTCACGGAGGTGAAAGACAAGGCGCGACCGGCCTGCCGCTGGATAACTTGGCGTTTAGTGCCGACGCTCTGAAAGAGATCATTACTAAAGGCAGAAATGCGATGCCGGCATTCCAGTACTTTGAAGACGATGAATTGGATTACCTGGTCGTGTTTCTTCAAAGTGAGCCTGGTGACGGATCTACCGCAGATATTGATTTAAGTGATGAGAGTTTGACGTGGAGCGGAGGCGAGGGCGAGCTTGCCTGGTCCACATCCACACCACAGTACGTTGCTGCGTTGGATTATTTTACAGACCACATGGGGTATCACGCGATTAAACCGCCATGGGGCAAACTCATTGCCATAGATGTCGCAAAAGGTGACATTTTGTGGTCGATCCCACTCGGAGAATATCCTGGTTTGGTCGAAATGGGGATTCGACACACCGGTGTTGAAAACTTTGGTGGAATGGCGGTTACAAAAGGCGGTGTGATTTTTATCGGAGCAACAGAAGATAGCCGGTTCAGAGCATTTGATAAAACCAATGGCGAGCTTTTGTGGGAATTTGAGATGGCCGCACCTGGCTTTTCGAGCCCCTCCACTTATGAAATTGACGGAAGACAATACGTTGCGATTGTCGCAGGTGGCGGCGGCGGTCGTTATCGTTCGCCTGTAACAGGGCCTCTTGGAACGAGGCTTCATGTATTCGCTCTGCCAGCATCAGAGGTGCAATAAAGTATGCGGGATGCATAAAAATTGATTATTTAGGCGCGCCAAAACAAAGTACGCTGACCGGTTAATTGGGTCTCGGTTCAGCGTACTTTGTAAACTTTGAACTCAACAAAGATGTGACTCAATCTACGAGATAAAAATCGAGGGCCAAACAAATGAATACGATTATAAATAAGAAGAAACTCCTTTCGATTTTGACGTTAATTTTGTCTGGCAGCCTAATGCAATACGCCGCTGCGCAGAACACAGATCCATTGAAAATCTTGATGATTACCGGCGGGGGCCCCTGGCACGATTATGCAACCCAAAAGGACCAGATCAAAGATGGGCTGTTGGAGCGTCTTTCGAACATCGAAATTACAACTGATTACGAAGGCGCGGATACGCTTACCATGGAATCAACTGATTTTCAGTTCTCCCGTCATTTGGAGGATGACTGGGCGGCAGAGTTCGACGTTGTTATCTACAATCACTGTAATCTTCAAGTAAAAGATGAAGCCTATGTAAAAGGAATTATCGCCGAGCACGTGAAGCATCAAGTACCTGCCGTTATGCTTCACTGCCCCATCCATCTCTATCAATATGCAAGGGGCGATGCAGCGGATGAATGGTGGGATTTTACCGGTGCTGTTTCATACGTCCACGAGAAACAAAATCATCCGAATACCCCTCCCTACACGATCGAGGTTCTGGAACCGCATCATCAGATCATGAAGAACTATCCTCGTTCCTGGCGCACGCCAGCAGGCGAGTTATATCTAATCGTTGATTTACATGATGATGCCACTCCGTTGTCTCACGCCTATTCGGTGGAGACAAACTCCTATTCTGAGACAGCCTGGATAAACGAATACCAAGGCCTTCGGGTTTTCACCAGTTCACTGGGGCATCATAATGTGTCGATGGGCTCGGATGTGAATTTGAATCTTATTGCATCGGGCGTGCTCTGGGCGGCAGGAAAACTTGAAGAAGATGGTTCGCCAGCCCTGGGATATGAAGGAGACCGCGGACTTGGGTGGATCTCTCTCTTGGATGATTCACTCAACGGCTGGATTGAAAGCGGCGGTGTTGTGGATTGGACGGCTGGTTCCTGGTACGGGGGGATGACCTGGCCAACCGCTGATAATGCCTTGGCCGGAGAATCGTTTCGACTTGACGGCGACACTTTAATTGTCGAGGGCGGTAAAAGAAATCTGTTCTATGACGGTCGGATCGCTGGCGGATATTTCGAAAATTTTGAATTCAAAGTTGATGTCTATACCCATCCTGGGTCGGCTGCAGGGGTCTATTTTCACACCCGTTACGAAGAGGAGGGAACTCCTGCCTTTGGTTATGAAGCTCAGATTAACGCCAGCCGGGCCGGTGAGAGCAAGACCGGCAGCTTGGTTGGGGCAAGCGAGGTAAACACTGCCTCACACGGCGATAACGAATGGTTCAACTACCACATCAAGGTTGACGGCAAGAAAGTAACGGTAAAAGTGAATGGTGAGACAGTCAACGAATTCACCGAACCTGCAGACGTAGATGGACCGGCCAGTCTCCACCGGGGCACGATCGGCCTGGAGTCCGTGGGCTCCAACAGCCGTGTTTTCTTTCGGAATCCGATGATTCGTCTATTGCCGGATAATAATTAAAGAAGGATAAATGTGGCTGTTGTTATTCTTATGCAACTGCCAACAATAACCATTGCTGTGTCCCCGCATGCATATCGCTTTGCAGACGGCATGCTGCGCCCGGGTAACGGAAGCAATACGGCTGACCTGCCGTGATTAGCAGTTGCCCCTGACGATGTAGTCGTTGACGATATTTTCAACTAACTCCTGTTTGCCGCTGATCTGTTGTGGCTCCCCATTCGCGGCAGCAAGGTCACGCAATGCCTGGAAGTCCAGATTACCGTCTTCGAAACGCTTGCCGTCACCGGAGTCAAAACTGGTGTAGCGGCCGAACCGCAATTCTGCGGATCGCGAATCACTGAGAACACGGTCGGCGATAACAAGGCCGCGTGCGAACGAGTCCATACCACCGATATGCGCAATGAACAAGTCATTTGGATCTGTCGATTCTCTTCTTAATTTTGCATCGAAATTGAATCCACCACTGCCAAGACCACCGGCCTCAAGCACAACCATCATGCCATGCACGCAATCATACAAATCGCTGGGAAACTGGTCGGTGTCCCAACCGTTCTGTGGGTCACCACGATTCGCGTCAATAGACCCGAGCAGCCCGGCGTCTGCAGCCATGCGTAGGTCGTGTGCGAACGTATGGCCCGCTAACGTTGCGTGATTCGCTTCGACGTTCAACTTAAAGTCGCCAGCCAATCCATGGTGACGAAGAAATCCGATGACCGTTTGCGCATCAAAATCGTATTGGTGCTTCATAGGCTCCATCGGTTTCGGTTCAATCAGAAATGTGCCCTCGAAACCATTTGCACGACCGTAGTCCCTGGCTTTCTCCAGAAACATCGCGAAGTGCTCTAGCTCGCGTTTGGTGTCGGTATTCTGCAGGCACGCATATCCTTCGCGACCGCCCCAGAATACATAGTTTTCACCGCCCAGCTCTATCGTCGCGTCTATCGCCGCCTTGACTTGCGATGCAGCATAGGCCAGAACTTCAAAGTTAGGGTTGGTAGCCGCACCGTTCATATAGCGAGGATTGGAAAAAACGTTCGCTGTTCCCCAAAGCAACTTCATGCCGGTCGCTTTCTGCCGTTCCTTCGCGAGGTCGACAACCGCCTGCATGTTTTTTTCCGATTCAGCAACGCTATCGCCTTCCCAGGCCAGATCGAAATCATGAAAACACCAGTACGGCACATTGAGTTTTGTAAAAAACTCGAATGCGGCATTCATTTTCTCGGTGGCATTCGCCAATCGATCACCGGTGACTGTCCACGGGTGTACGCGGGTGCCCGGCCCGAACGGATCAGCGCCGGTTGCGCAGAAAGAGTGCCAATAGCAAACGGCAAAGCGCAAATGCTCCTCCATTGTTTTTCCGGCAACCACACGTTCCGGATCATAGGTTTTGAATGCCAACGGGTTGTCGGAACCAGGCCCTTCGTGTTTGATCTGATCGATATCTGGAAAGTACGGCTTGTCACCCGTAAACACTGTACGACTCATGTTATTGCCTCATCTTGGATGTTTGTTCAGCTATAGAGCTCGGCGACTTTTTCGGCCGCTCGCTGATATTCTTTGTAAGTATCAATGTAAAAATCGACCGCCGACGGACGCGGATCTAGACTCCGTTCTGGGTCCCGTTGCAGATGTTCACCGACCAAGTTACCCAAATCGTCGGGCCGGTCTTCGAGCATCGCCAGCGCTTGCAATGCGGCACCAAAACCTGCGCCTTCGCCATGCTTGAGAACCGTAACCGGCGTGTCACAAATGTCGGCGACGACTTGTCGCCAGGTTGCGCTGTTCACGCCACCTCCAGTGAGTACGATCTGCTCCGCGGATATTCCGAGTTCGGTCAGTTCATCGAGGCCAAATCGAAGCGCAAACGTCGCGCCTTCAACCGCTGACCTAAGAATGTTTTCGGTGCGCGCATTGCGGCTGTCCAAACCGAAAACGCAACCTTTTGCGTCGGGCAGGTTCGGCGTTCGCTCACCATTGAAGTACGGCACTGTAATGACGCCGTTGGCCCCTCTGTTCGAGGCCTCCAGCTGCGCCTCGAAACTCGCGATGTCGGCTTGCACCAGATTGCGCATCAGCTCTGTACTAACTGTGCAATTCATCGTGCACAATAATGGCAACCAGCCGCCTGTTGACGAACAGAACGCGGCAATATTGCCTTTCTTGTCGATGACGGGCTTGTCTGAAAAGGCGAATACGGTGCCGGACGTACCAAGGCTCATGGTGACGACGCCCGCGGCAACGTTGCCAGTACCCAATGCACCCATCATGTTGTCGCCGCCGCCGATCGATACCGGAACACCAGAGGGTAAGGCCAGTTCCTTCGCAATCGACGGCAGCAATTCACCAATCGGTCCGTTGTCTAGCCTTACGTCTGGCAGACACTCTCTCAGATCCCGATCGGGATCTATTGCGGCCAACATCTTTTCTGACCAACTGCGAGTCCTGATCTCCAGGAACCCGGTTCCTGATGCATCGCCAGCCTCCATTCTGCGCTCGCCCGTCAGATAGAAATTCAAGTAGTCGTGCGGCAGCAGAATGGAGTCCATCTGTGCGTATAGGTCTGGGTGATAATCTTTAAACCAGCGTATTTTGGATGCCGTATAGCCGGGCAAAACAGGGTTGCCGGTTTCTTCGATACAAGCATCGTAGCCACCGAATGCGTCCATGATTGCGTCACATTCAGGGCCCGTTGACGTGTCGCACCAGAGCTTGACCGGCGCCTGAACCTCGCCAGCTTTGTCTAGCGGCACGAAGCCATGTTGCTGGCCTGAAACACCGATCGCTGCGACACTTTGGCGGACATCTTTTCCGACCTGCTGCAAAGCCTGTCGCAGTGCATTTATCCACCAGTGCGCTTGTTGTTCTGCAGCCCCCTCTTCTGTCTGATAGATGTCGAGCGGCGCACTTTCCACAGCCACGGTCTCGCGAGCCAGGAAGTCATATAAGACGACTTTGACGCTTTGCGTACCCAGATCGATGCCGAGGACTGTTGACACAGGTGTTGGACCGCTCCCAGATTATATGAAGAAAACGTTTACATTTTAAACCGGGATGCAACGTATTTTCAAATGCATATAGTTTGCTGCGCGTGAGGATGGCTAAGAACGGGGCTTACCAGGCACAAATTCGTAGATTGTGCGTTGTTGATAGACGTCTCCCGGTGCCAATCGCGCCGATGGGAAAGCCGGCTGATTTGGTGCATCGGGGAAGCCCTGGGCTTCCAGACACAGTCCGGCGCGCGGTCGAAAAGGATCAGTGAGATATTCGCCCGTGTAGAGTTGCAGTCCTGCTTGAGTTGTGTGCACGTGCATGGACAGACCGCTCTGCGGAGACGATATCGTGGCAACTCTGTGCAGCATTCCGTCGTCGTTTTTCAAAACGAAATTATGGTCGTACTGTCGGCGTTGACCATCCTCTGAGTTCGTTGTACGCATCGTTGTCGGGCGACGAAGGTCAAATTTTGTGGCTTCTACTTCACGAATTTCACCGCTAGGAATCTTGTCACCATCAACGGGTGTGAATTGGTCTGCTTCGATTTGGATGTCATGTGAATCGATCGACTGTTGTTGCTTGTCGAGATTAAAATAGGCGTGGTTGGCGAGATTCACGACCGTGTCTGAATCTGTAGTCGCCTTGTAATCAATGACCAGTGAGTAGTCAGTAACTATTTGATATTTAACGGTGACTTCCAGTTTTCCCGGGAAACCGCTCTCGCCGTCAGGAGACATATAAGAGTATTGGACCGCGGCTTCGTTTTCCAGCGAGCGCATCTGCCAAAAGCGTTGATGAAAGCCGTCCCTACCACCGTGCAGACAGGTTCCGGCCGGCATCTCATTCGGATCTACTGAAAAGGCATTGTCGTCAATCGAGAAGCGCGCAGCACCTATGCGATTCGCGAAACGCCCCACCGTCGCACCCATGTAGAAATCGTCATGCAAATAATCGTCGAGGTTTGAGTAGCCGAGCACGGCATCAACAACACCAGATTCGGTTGGCACGCGTATAGCCTGAATGGTCGCGCCAAAATTCAATAGCGTCACCTCCATACCTGCGAGTGACCTCAGCGTTATTGCTTCGATCGATTTCGTTGAATCACCTGACTGCACTAAATGTTCCTTTGGCGAAGGTCGACTGATCGATCAATTGTATACGTATACCCTGCTAGCGGCAAAATCCACTTAATCCTTAAAGAGACCACCTTTGAAGCAGGATTTAAACGATACTGTTCCGCAACAAGAAGCTGCTGAAGCAGAGGACATGCCAGACGTATCTATTAAAGAAGTTGCACGGCTTGCCGACGTGTCGATTGCCACTGTCTCGAGATGCATCAACAATCCTGAAAAAGTAACCGCGAAAACCCGCCTCAAGGTTCAGGACGCGATTCGCCAAACAGGCTACTCGCCGAATACACTGGCGCAGAGCTTTCGACGTGGTCGCACGAATATCGTTATGGTGGTGTTGCCATCCGTAGGTGACCCGTTTTTTACCGCCGTCATGCGTGGTATCAGGGCAGCGGCAAAAGCCAAGGGCTACTCGGTTGTAATTGAGGAAACGCAACTCAACACTATGACAGCCGATGAGATCGGTGCAATGCTTGTTTCAAACCAGACTGACGGCATTATTCTGTTGGCAAGCATGTCGCCCTTTGGTACCGAAGTTCTTTCAGCGAAGAGCAAGCGCAGGTTGCCTATTGTTATAGGCTGCGAAACCGTGTCGCCTGATTTGGCCGACTTTCCAAGCGTGCACATTGACAATATTGCCGCCGCGAAAGAGGCAACCAATTACCTGATTTCACAAGGGCATCAGCGTATCGCTATGGTGTGCGGACAGGCGTCATCACTGCTGACAAAGGACAGGGAATTCGGCTACCGCGCTGCAATGAAGCAAGCCGATTTGTCGATAGAAGATGGCTGGGTTGTTGAAGGTGACCTCACTATTGCGGGGGCGCGCAAGGCCACTCGCAATCTGATGAATCATGGCAATAGGCCGACCGCGATTTTTTGTGCGAACGATGAAATGGCCATTGGTTGTATTCACGAGATCAAGTCTTATGGCCTGCGAGTCCCGCGTGACATTTCGATCGTTGGGTTCGACGACATTCGATACGCCGAAGTCACCGATCCGCCGCTCACCACGATTAGTCAGCCTGCCGAAGAAATCGGTGAGCGGGTCATGTACCGACTGTGTCGCCGCATCGAGGCGGGCAATGGCGCAAGTAGCTCACCTGAAATCGTGCCGCACAAACTGGTCATCAGGCAGTCTGTTGCCAAACCTGCCAGCTAGTTGTTGTCCTTGCCTTCGTAGGTGAAAAAAATCGAAATCTGCATGCTTTCGTTTGACCGCCTTAGAAAAAGATGGTGGCCGTGTTCGTAGAGTCCATGTGCCAAAAGATTGGTACAGAGATATTCCGTGCACGGTTGAATCTCAGACAACATCCACCTGTTCAACCAAAAACTGCGTGAATGGGAGGGCTACTACAACTATCATCGTCCGCACGGGGCACTGCAGGGCCAGACCCCGTTCGAACGTCTTATCGAAAAATCTCGAGCTGAAGTGTCACAGGGGTCTTTAGACCCTACAGTGCAGCAATGCTGGTACGCATGTTACATTCTGGCGACCCTGAGTTATCAATCTTCACCTAAGCAAGACAACAGGCAATTGGGAAATCGACTAACAAAAATTTACACCCGCAAGGGCGATGATGGCACCATTGGCCTGGCCAGCGGTGAGCGGGTATCCAAGGATTGCTTGTTAATCAAGGCACACGACCTCTCTATACGCCCCAAACTGATTCACTATATATACCGACTATCGGATTTATTATTTGTCATTGTGCGCGTCATCGAGAAAGAAAATAACAGTAAGCATAGTTTCTGGAAAAAAGACCTCACAGTACCCGAGCCGAAACAATAAGATGCGATTGGGAATCGACTTGGGTGGAACCAAAATCGAAATTCTTACACTCAACGATAAGGGTGAGGAACTGTTGTGCAAACGCATCGCAACGCCAAAAGATGACTACCCTGCAACGTTACGATCTATCAGGGATCTTGTGCACTCGACTGAAACCGAACTTGGAGAAAGTGGCACAATTGGTATTGGCACACCTGGCTCACTGTCACCTGCAAGCGGCCTATTACGCAACTGTAATTCCACCTGGCTGAATAACCAACGATTTAAACAAGACCTGGAAGCGTTACTCGGCAGGGAAATTCGTATCAGTAACGACGCCAACTGCTTTGCCTTATCAGAAGCAACCGATGGCGCAGGTGCCGATGCAAAGACTGTATTTGGCGTCATTATTGGAACGGGTTGCGGTGGAGGCATTGTTATTAATAACAAACTTGTCGATGGACCCAATGCCGTCGGTGGCGAATGGGGACACAACCCACTACCCTGGTCACAAGATGGTGAACTTCAATCCACTCAATGCTGGTGTGGCAAACACGGATGTATTGAGACCTTCTTATCAGGCACTGGCCTTGCCGATGATTACGAACGTGAATTTGGATGCCGTATTGTCGCTCCGGAAATTGTCCAGGCTGCAAACGGCGGTGATGAAAAAGCAGAAACTATCGTTCGTCGTTATGAATTTCGTCTGGCAAAAAGCCTCGCCCTAATCATTAATATCATTGACCCTGACGTCATTGTATTGGGTGGCGGGATGTCTAAAGTTGAACGTTTGTATAAGAATGTGCCCGCAATCTGGGCAGACTATGTTTTTTCTGACACGGTATTAACCCGTCTGCTTGCACCTAAGTTTGGAGATTCCAGTGGCGTACGTGGCGCTGCCTGGCTATGGGATTGAGCCGGCTGCCGCAACTCATCATCACACCCGTTGTGTTGCCGCGTACAGTTCACTGTCCATGAAACTCTTTGCGTGTCTGGCGAGATCTTCGCCGTCCGACCAAAGGTTGCGCCATACCGCCAGCGCCGTCGACAAGTTCGGATCAACCACCGCAGACGAGAACGATTCAAACGTGATGGTTCCCGTGAAGCCAATATCGGCCAGGTTGCGGAAAATTGTCCGAAAATCAACTGTCCCGGTGCCCAGATAGCCGCGATGGCTCTCGCCAACGTGGAAGTAACCCAACATATCTCCACACGCCTTGATCGACGCCGCCAGATCACCTTCCTCAATGTTCATGTGATAGCTGTCGAGGTGTACTTTGATGTTGTCAGACCCCGTTTCCTTGATGAAGTCTGCCGCTTGTGCGCCAGTGTTGATCAGATTGCTTTCATACCGGTTTACCGCTTCGAGTCCGAGTGTGATCCCTGATGCCTTGGCCTTTTCTGCCAGCCGCGCCAGCACCTCGATACTGTTGCGCCGGCCTTCGGCCGTCGCCGGGGCAGGATATTTGTTGAGTGCCGAGAACAGCACTCCGCCCAGGTACTTCGATCCCATGTCGCGGGCGACGCTGAGCGCATCGTTTAGCAACGCCTCACCACGCGCCACCGCGTCCGGATCGGTGCTGGAGATGTCGGTGTCGAAACTTAATCCCAGAGAGGTCGTCGCCTCGATCCCGTGGCTTTCGAGTTGCCGTGCTGTCACCTCTGGGTCGACCGCCCCTGGGTCAAGCAGGGGCACTTCGATCAGATCGTAACCGCATGCCGCCGTCGCCGCGATGGCTCGCTCGCTTTCCGTCTCGCTCCAGCCACCAACCCATACCAATGCATGCACGCCGATTTTGTTCTTCATTTTTTACCTCCGGCGACCGACAACGCGGTCGCTATTCATGTGTTGCGCCGTCC
>JABIUH010000140.1 GCA_018701055.1 Woeseia sp.
CCAACGCGCCAAGAATGATACCTGCGATCGGAGAACGCTATTTGGATCGTAAGTAACTGACTGCATCAACACGAGCCGGCATGGCCGGATAGCAATTCAAGTGCTAGTCACAACTGCGCAGCACTCAGTCGCACAGTTCGAATTACGAAACATAGCCCAGTTCCGGCGATGGATCTTTCGTAGAATAAGCCAATGATAAACAAGCCTACACTGGGAATCCTGACCGGAATCTCTTACATATCGGGGATCGACTACTTCGCGGGCATTAACAAAGCAGTCATTGATGGTGCACCGAACGGCAGAATCATGAGCCCGAATCCTTTGATAGTCATGGTGTCCCTTGATTGCGATCAATACGTTCACTTATTGACCACCAGAGCTTATCGAGAACTCGATGAGTATTTGCTAGGTGGTGTCAGCAAGCTAGTAGCTGCTGGCTGTAGCACGCTGCTAATCGCTTCGAACACCGGCCATATCTGCGTACCTGCGGTCCGTGAAAGATATCCAGACTTGAACATTCTGCATATCGCCGATTGTTGCGCCACTGAGTTGCTGAATCACGGCCATCGAAAGATCGCACTGCTAGGGACACAACCAACGATGGAGGAAAACTATCTTAAGGGGCGATTGGCAGAGCACGGAATTGATGCAATCATTCCGACTGAGGCAAGCGATAGAACCCGTATCTACGACATCATTTGCCAGGAGCTCTCATTCAATATCATGCGCGACGAATCCCGTGACTACCTGATTCAGATTATCCGCGACCTGGCGGATCAAGGTGCCGAAGCCTGTTTGCTGGGTTGCACCGAAATAGAACTGTTAATTCAACAACAGCATATACCTGACGTCCCGCTTTTTCCCTCGGCACAGATTCACATCGCCGCGGCAGCAAATCTCCTGCTCGACTCGCCTTCAACTCACTGACTTCTAGCACATTGTTATGAAAGGCCGAAAAACGCGGGAAGGAAGAGAGTCAGCTGCGGTACAAAAGTGATGACCATCAACGAAATCACCAGTACCAACAGGAACGGCAGCAACGGTCGCACCACCCGTTCAATGGGCGTGTCGCCCACTCCGCAGGCAACGAACAGACATATACCGACCGGCGGGGAAACCATGCCCAGACCGACGTTCGCCGCGACAATGATGCCGAAGTGAATCGGGTCAATTCCCATTGCCGCCGCAACGGGTACCAGAATCGGCATCAGAATTAGTATCGGCGGCAGACAATCCATGACCATGCCAAGTACGAAGAACAGGATGTGTACGAACAGGATGAAAACGATCCAGTTGACGGCGTATTCCGTAATCATATCGGCCATCGCCAGCGGAATGCCCTCGAAAGTCAGCACAAAAGAGAATATCGACGCTGTCGCAAGCACCAGAAGCACAACACCTGTAAGAGAGCAGGTCTTCAACAGAACTTCAGGGAGATCTCTTAGCTTCAGCTCCTTGTAAACAAAGAACGCAACAAGGAATCCGTAAACGACAGCAACAGCCGCCGCTTCGGTCGGGGTAAACACACCGCCGTAAATTCCACCCAGGATAATTAGCACCATGAGAATAGGCAGAAAGCCATCACGAAGCGTTGTTAACTTTTCTTTCGTGGTCATCGGTTCGATCAGCGGAAGCTCCAACTTTCTGGCCTTGTAATTTGCCAGAATCATTATTGCCACGCCGCAGAGCAGCGCGGGCAGAACCCCCGCCGCGAACAAGGCACTGATGGATATGTTCGCAATGACGCCGATAATGATCAGATCAATCGCCGGAGGTACCAGCGTAGAAACACCACCAGCAGCAGCGAGAATTGCCGTTGCGAAGCCATCCGGATACTGGCGCTTTTTCATCGCAGGCACGGCAATCGATCCGATCGCGGCAGTGTTGGCTGCCGGCGATCCCGAAATACCGGACATCAACATGGTCGAGAAGATAACCACGAGCCCAAGGCCGCCCCGAATATGACCGACGAATACCAGCGACAGGTCGACAATGCGACGCGCCAGCCCACCTTTCGCCATTAACTGGCCTGCCAGTACGAACAGAGGAATGGCCAACAGGGGAAACGAGTCCAGCCCGGAAATGAACTTCTGCGGCATCATGATGAGCACATCGGTAGAGATCATCAACATCCCGACCAATGCGGCAATTGCCAGGCACATGCCAACCGGCACACCGATTAGCATTGTAACAATTAGCGTTACGGTAATGAGGATACCCATCTAGCTTTGACCTCCGCTGCTTTCAGTGCCCGTCTGGTAGCTGCGGATATCCTGTAGCCAATTTCGAATGACGTAATAGAGCATTAGCAATCCGCCGACCAGAGCCGATGACGCGGGCACAGCCTTCGACAAACCGGTACCTGGCGCGGTCTGGCTGGATACGCTCAACGTATACTGCAGTGCCTGCCAGACAAATATTGTCAGGAACGCGATCATCAGGACCGCGACAAGCGCCGCGATGACGTTTTGCGCTCCGGCTGAGCATCTGTCGACAACGAAGCGCAACAAGAAGTGCGCCCTCATCTTGAATGCGTACGCAGCGCCAAGTGCAGCGAGCCAGATAAAGAGGTAGCGAGCGAGCTCTTCGGTCCATGCCAAAGACGTCTGCAAAACATAGCGGGAAATTACCTGCAGGAACGTCACCGTGACTATTGCCACGAGCAAGGCACAAAGAGTCCACTCCAGAATACCCATCGTATAGTTATTTTGATTGTTCGTTTCCGACACCATTTGGTCCTCGTGCAGCCCGATCAGATTGTTTATTGATTGATAAGCTCGTCGATCATCGCCTGGCCACCAACACGCTCGGCATTACGCTCATAAACCAAACCATCCGCAATTTTCTTGCGAAATTCCTCACCATTAACTTCATTGAATTCCAGCCCGATCTCAACCAGCGCCAACAATGATTCTTCGTTGTTATTTTCCATTGCGCGACGCTGCGCTTCTACCGATGCTCTGCCGGCCTCGAGAATTGCGGTCTGAATATCTACTGGCAGCTTGTCGAACTTCTTGCGACTGAACGTCAGCGGCGCGGCGAGGTATAGGTGCTTTGTCAATGACACATATTTTGTGACTTCATAGAACTTTTCGACCAGCAAGTCGGTGTGATCAGATTCACCGCCATCCAGCACGCCCTGCTGCACGGCTGAATACAACTCGCCAAATGACATCGTGGTTGCCTGCGCGCCCAACGTGTTGAACGCATCGAGTACGATCGCACTTCCAATGACACGAATTTTCAATCCTTCAAGATCGCTCGGAACGTTGATAGGTCGTTCCTCATTCCAGACATTTCGAACACCCGAGAACCACCAACCGAGGACGATCATGTCCAGGTCATTCTCAATATTGTCTCCAATTCGTTGCCCAACCGGG
>JABIUH010000498.1 GCA_018701055.1 Woeseia sp.
CCCATCGTCAGCACAATAGTGGGTGGTCGGGAAATTTGGTCGGCGAAGTAAAGAGTGTTAGCACAATAGAAATGGTTGCCGTGTGCGGCGAAACGGTGAGCCCATCGACTGGCGAGGAGTGTTTTCACGCACGGCGGGGCCGAGCATAAATGAGCAAGTGCCGGTGGTAACTATGTAACATATTGCTATAGGTCTCTTGGATAATCGACCGTGCGGAAATTCCTAGCCAAGAACTTCCAAACTAATTTGGGAGCCGATTCGGACGCTGCTCTCAGGTCGCTCGTTATTAGCTGGGCTTCATTTTGGTCCTTTAAGTTACGGAGTTACCACCGGCCCCTATTTTCTCTCAGCAGATGATGCAGATTCGTCACCGCAAACATGCTAAACCATTCTTTCCCGTTCGCGAGCTAACCATGAATCCAGTAACCCTTATCCAGCGCTTGCCGAAGGCAGAGCTTCACCTACACATCGAAGGGACGCTTGAGCCCGAGATGATGATGATGCTGGCGCAACGAAACCGAATCAGTTTGCCCTATGGCAACGTGGATGAAATCCGGGCTGCCTACAATTTTTCTGACCTCCAGACTTTTCTGGATATTTACTACGCGGGTGCCCAGGTTCTTAACAAGGCGCAGGACTTCTACGACCTGACCTCGGCCTATCTCAAGCGGGCTGCGGATGACAACGTTCGTCATGTTGAAATATTCTTTGATCCGCAGACGCATACTGAACGCGATGTCGAATTCGCGACAGTCATCGATGGCATTGACGGCGCATTGCAGGACGGTCAGTCCCAGCTGGGCATCACCTACAGGCTGATCATGTGTTTCCTCCGACATCTCAGCGCAGAAGCGGCTATGGCAACGCTCGAGGAGGCCCTTGCATTTAAAGATAAAATTCACGCAGTTGGCCTGGACTCGTCGGAAGCCGGACATCCACCGTCCAAGTTCGCGAGCGTCTTTGACCGCGCGCGAACGGAAGGCTTCTTAACGGTTGCTCATGCGGGAGAGGAGGGTCCACCCGCGTACATCCGTGAGGCACTGGATTTACTCAAAGTCGAGCGCATAGATCACGGTGTACGCTGTCTGGAGGATCCAGCGCTTGTGCAGCGGTTGGTTGACGAGCAGATGCCGTTGACCGTTTGTCCCCTATCGAACGTAAAGCTTCGCGTATTCGAAACGCTAGGGCAGCATAATCTCAAACGACTCCTGCAGCGCGGGTTGTGCGTCACGATAAATTCCGATGATCCTGCGTATTTTGGAGGATACATTGGTGAAAATTTTCTCCGCACACAGCAGGCGCTAAATCTGAACGACGCCGACATTCATGCACTGGCGCGTAACGCCTTCACCGCGAGCTTCCTCAGTGAGGCTGACAAGCAGCGCCACATTGCGGAAGTCGATCGTGCAATGATTTCGCTCTGACACGAGGAACAATAGGGGTCAGTTAAGTAAGTAGTCTTTACCAAATTCTGAACTGATACGGGTGAATGTTAGTATTGGAACTACTAATTAAAAGGTGCGGATATGGCACAGCAGTACTCGAACTTAAGCTCGAAATCAACCTCGGAACGTTCTGTGAATACTGACCGCCGTCGCGTCATCACCGGCATCGGCACACTAGCAGCTACCGGTTGGCTA
Source organism: Woeseia sp. (assembly GCA_018701055.1). Classification (GTDB taxonomy): domain Bacteria; phylum Pseudomonadota; class Gammaproteobacteria; order Steroidobacterales; family Woeseiaceae; genus SZUA-117. The sequence continues at coordinate 1,641 of JABIUH010000498.1, forward strand.
CCCTTCAGCGCTATGGGACAGAACAAGGTTTCTGAATCAGAGATTCTGATAATTGGCGGCGGTATGGCTGGAGCGGCAACAGCCTTTCACCTGGCCCAGCATGGACGAAGCGTTACCATTCTGGAGCGGGGTGAAATCGCATCCGAAGCCTCTGGGCAAAACATGGGCGGTCTTGGCGGTCCAGGCTGGGGCAACATGCCGGACCTGCAGTCCTATTTAACGATGGGCAGTCTGGAGATTTTCAAGCAACTGCAAATCGATATGGGCTATGACATGGAGTTCCGCCAGTCGGGTTCACTCACAGGAATCCACACCGAAGAGCAGTATGACTTTATCAAGAATCGGGTTTTGTCACAGAAGTCGAATGGCTATGACGTCGAGCTTCTAAACCCGCAAGAAGCTCGCGCCATCGAGCCGGAAATTAGTCTGGGTTTGCTCGGATACATGCACCTTCCTGGTGGCCGGGGACAGGCTGACCCGGTGAAGTCAACTCAGGCCTTCGCCCACGCTGCTCAGAACTCGGGTGCAACCATCAATACGGGCCAGAACGTTACTGCAATTCGTGTTCACGGTAATAGTGGATACTCGGTTCGCACAGACAAAGCAGAATTTATCTGTCAGACCCTTGTACTTGCCACGGGTGCCTGGTGTGGCCCCGTAGGCAAGTTGCTGGGATTGAATATTCCCATCATTCCGATCAGAGGTCAGATGTGGGCCACGAAGAGTCTTCCACCTCGAATTTTTCAGACTATTTCGTCTGCAGAGTCCAGCTTCGCATGGAGCCGAGACAATGGTGCCGACGAAACGACACCACCGAACTTAACGCATAAGGGAAACCGGCGTTTGGTTCGACACCTGTACGGACGTCAACGCAAAAACGGCGAGATCATATTTGGCGGCGATCGCGAGGACGTGGGATTTAGTACAACACCTGATCCGATGGGCATCGAGGTCAATCGGCAACACGCATCAGAGGTAGTGACTGTGGTGGCAAATCACCCGGCCGTTCGAACATGGGCGGGTTCAATGCCTTTCTCTCTGGACGGCTCACCGATCATCGGGAAGATTCCTGATAGGGACAATCTCTTTATTGTCAGCGGCCTGGCATCATCGGGATTCGGGCGGGGACCAATGGCCGGGAAGTTAGCGGCGGATTACATCCACACCGGACATATGCCACACGTCCTCGCCGAGTCCGATCCCGCAAGGTGCGTCACCGAGGCGGAGTAACGTCCACGAAAAGGGGTCGAACTGAAGCTCCGCCCAGTATAACGGACACGCGTTGTCAGTACCTACTGACGGGGTACATTGCCAACATCAAATCAAAACGTTGCCTGCAGACTGAGGACATAATCTGGGACTACTATAAAGTATTGGTGTTCGATTCTATCGACAACGCCATTGGCGATATTGCCGTCGTAGATGGTTCTGTCAAACGTGCGCCCGTCGCGATTCAGATTATGCGCTGCCTGGAAACGCATCTTTACATTTTCGGTGAAGTTATATTCGGCAAAAACATGGTTGAGGTGGGTTTGGAGTTTAGATAACTCATACAGGGACACATCCTGACGTTCGCGATAGGTGCGTCGGTGCGCAACAATGCCATAGGCGAAATTCGTGTTTTTTACGTTATGGCGGTAATTCACCCGAAAATAGTGAGGGGTGGAATTCTTTGTCCTCCGCTTTTCGCCCGTGAACGGATCGGAGACCTCATTGTCATCATAAGTATAAGAAAATGTCAGCACCGCAGTTGGCACACCGATAAATCCAAACCGGGTAGTGAGATCGACATTGACGTTTAATCTCTGTGCCGAACCAATATTTCCTATTCCGGAGTCATCCGTCCCTATCAGAATCTTGTCAATGTGATCGGAGACGTCCTGGTAAAGAACCTCCAGCTCAAGCGAGCCTCCATCATCGGCAAAACGTCGTTCGTAGCCCAGAGTGTAGGTCCAGGTTGATTCTGGTTCCAGATTCGAATTGCCGAAATTGATGGTGTCATCGTTGACGTTGCGGCTGGCGACGAAG
>JABIUH010000293.1 GCA_018701055.1 Woeseia sp.
CGCATCGTCAATATCATCCGGCGACGAAACCTGCCGGACGCAAACAAATTGCGCTCCCTGAAATGGCGTCAAGCGGTCGCGAGTGTCGATTGGCTATCTGCGCAATTTCCGGCGGATAGTCAGTTCCAGATCTACACTTTCAATACGGAAGCCAGGCCGGTGCTGGCCGGTAGTGAGAACATTTGGCTTGATGTCGGCGATGGTAAACAGGTGGATGAGGCGATACGACTGCTACGACGCACCGTGCCGGAGAACGGCACCAATATGAAATCCGCGTACGAAGTTATTGCTAGCCTAAATCCGGCACCAGACAATGTAATTATGCTGGTTGATGGACTGCCGACGATGGATTCGCCGGAGCCGAAGCGTGGCATGGTCACGGGCGGTGAGAGACTGCGCTATCACTACGCGGCGATTGAAGCGGTACCCAGCGGTGTGCCGGTCAATATCTTGCTCTATCCGATGGAAGGTGATTACTACGCGGCGATTGCTTATTGGCTGCTCGCCTATCAAACGGGTGGGTCGTTCATGAGTATCAGCAAGGACTGGCCTTAAAATGGCGCGACGTAAACGCAATATCGAAGCATTTAGCTTGTCGTTCATCGACTGTATTTGTTGCGGTTTTGGCGCAATCGTTCTGTTGTTGGTGTTGAGCAAAATCTACGAGCCAGTCATCCTGGAAAAGACGACTGAAGATCTGGCGCAGCTGATCGCCAAGTTACAGGAAGAGCTGTTTGATATTCGTGGCGATACGCTGGTGATTAATCGAGCGCTGGGCGTCGTGCAAATGGAAACGTCCGAAACGAAGTTACGCCTTACGACGCTACAAAAAGAATTAAACACGATCCAGGGCCAGTACGACCTGCTCAACACCGACGATCCGGCATTGAATCTCGATGAAGGGGATTTGCGGGCTGCGCGACAACGACTCACTGAAGAGATGCTGAACTTGCGCCCGTTTCGTCGCGCCCCTGACGACGCAGTTGGCGGAATACCCGTCGATAGTGAGTACATCATTTTCGTTATCGATACGTCAGGTAGCATGCAGGGAAAATGGGGTTGGGTGGAACAAAAACTGTCGCAGGTTTTGAATGTTTATCCGCAGGTCAAAGGCCTGCAGATTATGAACGACAACGGTAGTTATATGTTCAAGCAGTACGGTGGCACCTGGATTGAAGATTCTCCGCAGGTGCGAGAAGCGATCAAGAATCAGATGCGGGTCTGGCAGGATTTTAGCGATAGTAATCCGTCCGATGGCATCACCTATGCGATCGAGAATTTCTGGTCCCCCGATAAGAAAATCAGTTTGTACGTTTTTGGTGATGATTTTCAGGGCGGGTCGATGGAAAGCGTGCTTCGTCAAATCGATAAGCTCAATATTGAGGATGAAAATGGCGACCGTCGTGTCCGTATTCACGCGATTGGATTTCCACTTGGATTTTCGGGAACGCCCTCCGCGAGTTCACAGAAGTTTGCGGGCTTAATGCGTGTTATGTGCGAACGCAATGGTGGGACATTCGTCGCCCTAACCGAAAGGCAGCGTTAGTATTCGTTCAGGCACCCTGGTTCCAGGTGCCACTATTCGTCAGAATTGATCGTCGATCCGGCATTTTCTTGCCCTAGCTCAATCCTCTTCCCATTGTGTAATTGATTCCGAAGGCGGCCCGTCATGGACGCCGAGTTTCGGAGGAGAAACACAATGTTTAAGAAAGCAGTTTTTGTCGGCCTTTTGGTCAGTACTTTTTCATTACCGGTCTACGCTGAGAGCTCTTCGAAAGAGGAAAGTGCGGGTATTGGGCTTGGTGCAGTCATCGGCGCGGTTACGGGTGGACCTGTTGGCCTCATCGTTGGCGCAGCGCTGGGTGCCAAAGTTGGCGGCGAAATGCATGAGCGCGGCAGTGAGGTTGAATCACTCACGGCATCACTCGATGATTCCAGGAAGCAGGTTGTTTCACTTGAAGAGAACTTGCGCTCGTTAGACGGTGAGATACGAACACTGGATGGCGAACTTCGCGAAGCGCGTGAATTCGCCAAACCGGAACTAATTACTCTGCTAGCGGCCGGTATCGAAATGGATTTATTGTTTCGTACAGCCGAAGACACGCTGAGTGTTACGACCACCGGCAAGCTCGGTCAACTGGCCGCAAGCCTGGTCACCAATACAGACATTCAGATCCGCCTAGATGGCTTCGCCGACGAACGTGGCGACGCTGGCTATAACCAGGAATTGTCGGTCCGTCGCGCGGAGCATGTTCGTGATCTTTTGGTCGCGACCGGCATTAACACTTCCAGAATTTCGATCAACGCACACGGCGAATCGCCGGCGGCGGAAATGAATGTGGATAGCTTCGCGCTGGAACGGCGCGTCAGCATGACGATTTTTGTGACAGATGCGCCTTCAGTTGCGGCTACGCGCCGATAGTTCAGATCCCCAGACTCAGTGATGAGTCTCCGCTCGCCGGCCTCGCAATCATTGGGGGTCGGCATTTTTTTGCTCTGAAGTCGGTGAGGTCTTATAGTCGGCTGAGTGTTTCATTTGGGGCATAAGTCTTGACCAAGTTAGTAGGCCGAAAATGTAAGCCGTGTGAGGGTGGGGTTGCACCGCTGAACGTGGACGAAGCGGTTGCGTTGATGCAGCAGTTGAGCGAAACCTGGTCTCTGGGCGCTGATGCCGCATTCATCGAGCGCCGGTTCGAATTTTCGGTTTACAGTCGTACGGTCGCGTTTGCAAACGCTGTGGCGTGGTTAGCAACTAATGAGGGGCACCATCCGGAATTAACCGTCAAATACGGTACCTGCAAGGTGCGGTTTTTCACGACGGCAATCAACGGCTTGTCTGAAAATGACTTTATTTGTGCCGCGAAAATTGATCGCATGATTGAGGATTATAACTATGGTTAGCATTGCTGATATTGTCGCCGCCGCGTCCAGACTCGAGTCGGTGATTGTTGAAACGCCCCTCATTTCCTCCCCTGTCTTGGACGAAATCGCAGGCGGACGGGTACTTCTCAAAGCTGAAAATCTGCAACGTACCGGTTCGTTTAAAATGCGCGGCGCCTACAATCTTCTTAGCCAGCTAACGCCGGAACAGGCGGCGTTAGGCGTGATCGCATTTTCTTCCGGCAATCATGCTCAGGCAGTGGCGGCAGCGGGAACAGAGCTTGGAATCGAGACAACGATCGTGATGCCGGAAGATGCGCCGAAAATAAAAATCGAGAACACTCGAAAATTGGGCGGCAAAACGGTGCTTTACGATCGATATACCGGTGATAGAGAAACTATCGCGCGCGAGATGGCCGCTGAGCGTGGCTGCGAGGTCGTTCCTTCCTATGATCACGAACACATCATTGCGGGACAAGGCACTGCCGGTATCGAAATCGCGAATCAATGTGCGGCCCTGAACGTTGTGCCGGATCAGGTTTATATTAATTGCAGCGGAGGTGGCCTGACGGCCGGTTGCGCTATCGCGTTAGTCGATGCGTACCCCGATGTGAAAATGTTTGCGGTTGAGCCCGAAGAATTCGATGACACGACTCGCTCTCTAAAATCCGGGGTACGAGAAACGATCGACGTAACCGCGAATTCGATATGCGATGCCTTGCAGGTTGGGATACCAGGAAAAATAACTTTCGAAATCAACAAACGATTGTTGGCTGGCGCAATGTCGGTCAGTGACGATGAAGTCCGGGACGCGATTCGATTTGCGTTTCAACATCTAAAGCTTGTCGTTGAGCCCGGTGGGGCTGCATCGTTGGCTGCTATATTGAGCGGTAAGGTCGCGACACAAAATAAGGTGACTGTAGGGATGCTGAGTGGTGGCAATATTGACCCAGAAATGTTCGCATCGATTCAGACTGAGGGAGTCTGACCTCTTAGTTGCGGCTCAAACCAGGTTTGGCGTACGTAACGACATTAGGCACTTGTTCGATGATGCTTGCTTCGGTCGTGCGGAAGCGACGCTCCTCCCAGCTATCGATCCAGTCGATAATTTTTTCAAGCTCAACCATATCTTTCTTGACTTTGTACGGCTGCATTTCGCAAATCCCAATGCCTTCTTCGGCAGCGTGTACGAAATTCTGACTGTCACGCAGCACGGCGATTATTGGAATGCCGAGGGAATCGAGGAAGCGCATTAACTTGGCGAAGCTCTTGGTGTTTTTGCGGGTTCGATTGGCAACCACCGCAAGTTTTCTGTCGCGTCGATCGACTTTGGCGACCAATAGCAAATCGGCAATACAACGAGATGCTGCGTGAATATCAATGGATGAGGGCATAACCGGTACCAATATGCTGCTGGCGTCCCGCGTTACTTCACGCAGATCATCGTGAGATAGGCTGGCAGGTGAGTCGACAACCAAGTTTGTCGTTTCCTGGGGTACGCGTAGTTGCCAGCTCCGCGTCGCCTGCATGGTTCGCTTGTAGGCCGCAATGCCGTGAATCGGTGCGCTTGTTGTGGGTCTGCGCTCGATCCAGGTCATGCTCGAGCCTTGTGGGTCACAATCCATGATCGTCGGAATCGGGCCACGTTTGGCGAAATACGCCGCCAGATTGGTCGATAGCGTCGTTTTGCCGCAGCCTCCTTTCGGATTAACGACGACAACTTTGTTCAGATCCTGTCTATTTGGCGTTATGAGCATGGGTTCGTAACGATAAGGTTTTGGTCCTGAATGCGGGGACTGCCTATGGTTCCTCAGTTAAAACGGTCTGTCAGACAATGACTGTGTGGTATTCACACGACGCGTTCCATGCGCCGGTTCACATAATACCGGATGCCGAGTCGGTGGGGATATCACTCGGGTTCCCGGCTTTTGACCAGTGCCAGGCCAATGCCACCGAGTACCATCGCGCTCGACACGAGCATTTGCAACGAAAGCGGCTCCGCGAGAAGGAAGATTCCACCGAGTGTGGCGATGACAGGAACCGACAGCTGGAGCAGTGCCGCGCGAATGGCCGTCAGGTATTCAAGTGCCCTATACCAGAGCACATACCCCAATCCGGAGGTTATAGCGCCGGATGTGATCGCGAGTACTGCTCCCTGTCGAGAAATCTCCGTACTGCCGGTTTCTAGCAGCAGGAGTACAAGGACGAACACGAACGCAAATGTGAAATTAGTGGTCGTGGCACCAAGCGCATTTGATTCGGTACGACCACGCACCGAGTACAAGCCCCACGCGATCCCGGAGACAGCCATCATTAGGGCACCGGATAAATCTGGTTTGTCAGCACCCGGGAGTAAAAGCATGGCAATTCCAGCGATTGCGATTAACCAGCCGACCCATTCGGAAATCACCGGGCGATCACCCGAAAGCAGTCCAGAGGTGATCATTGTTGCTTGTACAAACCCAAAAAGAATTAGCGCTCCAACTCCGGTACTCAAGGAAACATAGGCATAGGAGAAAGACAACGCATAGACAAACAGGCAGAGAGCCGACAGCCAGCTGCCGTGTCGACCGGTCGTCGATGTTCGATTTGCCAGTCGGCGAATAACCAATAACACGAGCGCGCCGGAGCCCAAGCGCAAGATTGTGAAACTGGCGGGATCAATTTCACCGTCACGTAATGCCATTCTGCAAATTACGGAGTTGCCGGCAAATGCGAGTAAGGCAAACGTCGTAAATACGGCCGCCCTTTGTACGCTGGCGCCAATGGACGATTTCACGGAGATTGAGCGATTGCCACAACTTTCGCTATGGCAGTCGAATCTAATTAGCTAGCAGGCTTCCTAAGCTTTAATAAGAAGCGGTCGGTCTTGCCGCGAATGCCTTCGTCAAAAACCATAAGCGTATGGTCGTCGCCACTGTTGCTCAACAGACTGCTATCGCCTTCAATTAGGAATCCAGCTGCCAGCGCCAGTTCGATGGCAAGCGACTTTTCGATTCGGTGCAGGGCATTGTTGTCCGCTCCGGCATTGCCGTTATGATCAATGATTCCGAGTACGCCGCCGGGTTTCAAAACGGCGTAGGTTGACGACAGCATTTCTGCTGCTGCTTCTGGTGACTGTAAATAGTACGCATCGTGAATATTCAATGCCGAAATGGCCGCGTCATATTGCGCGCCGGACGCGCCTAGCTCGGCCCAAGACGAGTCAACTCGAGTGACATTCGTGAGTCGAGCGCCAATTCTCTTATCCAGCGCGATGCCATTCGCTCCGTCGCGAAAGGCCAGGATGAATGGCGGGTTTTGCGCTGCCACGCTGCCGTCTGCACCGACGGTAAGGCTGAGTACCTCGGAATACCAGCCACCTGCAGCCATCAAGTCGACTAGATCCATGCCAGTTTCGATACCTAAGAAGTCGAGTACTTCACTGGGCTTTCTACTTGCGTCTCTTGCACGGTCTTCCTCAGAGCGCGTATCGCTCGAAAGAATCGCGGTAAGGTCTTGTTCCATTTCCGCGGCTGCTTCCATCGCGGGTTCTGCGGAAACAGGCGCCTCTGGCTCAGACTGGCTGCACGCACCAATCAAAAACGCTGCCGAAACACTGAGAATCATTTGTCTACCTAGCTGCATCGATTGTCTCCGAAATTTATCGACGTAAGAAATTATCCAGCTAGAATACCGAGTAATGCGTGCCGCAACAATACGGTGTGACGTGGAGCTTCCTCTAGGTCTGCTCTGGATACTCTGACCAACTTGGAATGTCGCCAGCATCGCACGACCAATCGGCGCGCGAGTTCCAAAAAATTCGCGCCGTCGGTGCCAATGGAGGATCGCCATCGATAGAGCCGGCAGGAATGACGGCAATCTTTGCGTTCGGCGCCATTCTTGGCATTGGGCTACCGCAATTGGTGCAGAAGCAGGTTCGAAAGCGTTCCGCATCGGGCACTTTGTAGCCGCCCAGGCTGTCTTCACCCGCGAGCCATTCGCCTGCTTCTGGAATTGCGATGATGTTACTGGCGTGACCGGTTCCGTTCGATTTTCGACATCGCTCACAATGGCAATGAAAAAAATTGATCGGATCACAGATTATTTTGTATTTGACGGTGCCGCACAAACAGCTACCGCGAATTTCTGTGGACGACATATAGCGACTCCTCAACAGTGGTTGAGGAATGGTAACTCAGACGGACACCGATATTATAGGCGCGCAGATAGCGCTATCTAAGGTGAAATGTCGTCCCAGGTTGTGTCTTCTGTGGTATCTGGCATGCCGTCACCGTCGATATTCGCCTAGCCATAGCGCGATTGTTGGAGTATGTGAAAGGATAGGCAGTTATGCTTCGCCAGGACCTGCAGAATTTCTATCCGATGAACAAAGATCAATCCGCTAACCCGCCATCTGAAATAAAACCGCTGAACCGTGTGGTGGTCTTCTATTTGGCAATGTTGTTTGGTGCGGGTGCTCTATCGCTGTATATAACGCTTTCAAACTATGGTGCGTTGAACGGCGACTACGGATGGGGCAGCGCTTTTTTCTTCCTGATCCTTGCGCTGTTTACGATCACCATGGTTACGCAAGGCCCGGTTTTGGACACGTATCCTTTGATCGAGTTGCGCAAATTTCCTGCATTCTTGTGCTCGGGCCCGTCGACGCCGCCTGGATCAATGGGCTGGCTTCACTCATCTATCCCTGGCATCGAATTTGGAAAGGCGTCCCTCTGCGGGATGTGATCGTCGCGTCATTGCACAACGCCGGCATGATGGTGATTGTCATTCTGAGCTGCGGCACGCTTTACGCTTACTTAGGTGGCCCGATCCCTCTGGCAACCCTGGATATTCGTATTGGTGGGCTACTGCTGTTGCTAATGCTGAGTACGCAGGGATTGAATGACAGTCTGATGGCACTAATGATGCGGCTATCGGGCAAAAGTCCATCGAGATTATTGAACGTATTTTCAATTGGCGTCGAACTTGCGTCTGTGCCATTGGCGATACTGATTGCGATTGTTTTTGTGCGACTCGAAATGCCCATTACGATGTTACTCGTTTTAGCAATGGGCCTTGGCATGATGGTGCTTAAACGATTTGCTGAAATGCGGATTAAGCTCGAAGCGCTCGTCGACGAGAGAACAGAAGAGTTACGTGTGAAGTCACTGGAACTCGAACGTCAGGCAACGCATGATGCGCTGACCGGTCTATTCAATCGGCGCTACGCGGACAACTATCTGCATAAAGAAATAGAGAGATCGAAACGAAACGATCGACCCTGCACAATCGCATTAGCCGATATTGATCACTTCAAACAAATCAATGACCAGTACTCACACGCAGTTGGCGATAAAGTTCTCTGTCGTATTGCCGAGATATTTGTCGATCGTTGCTGGAAAACGGATGTCGTCGCGGCTACGGTGGTGAAGAATTCTTGCTGTGTTTTCCCGATACAGACGCAGTATTCGCCGAACAAATTTGCTCGCAGATAAGAATCACAATTGAGAAAGAGGACTGGTCCATGATTGCGACGGGTATCAAAACCACAGTGAGCTTCGGTATTGCCGAAGTTGGGATGGACTCGCGTCGAACCGGCGTTCTAAGCGATGCCGACTTACGCCTATATCAAGCAAAGAACAAAGGCAGGAATTGTGTTGTTGGATTACAGCGAAAAAGCGGCGCCGACTAGACGGTAACGCGCGGCTAAAACATCTCACTTGGACCAGGCTGCTCATCATCGGGTAGATCCCGCGACACAATAAAGTCGCCAGTGATCATCTTGCTATAACTCAAGCCCGGGCCAACCATTGGATAAACCCCAGCGTCCGGATCGATAATGACTTCCAGAAACGCAGGGCCAGAGTAATTGATAAATTCCGCGATGACCTTTGCAAGGTCTTCTTTGCGGTCTAGACGCTTTGCAAACTTAAAACCATCGGCTTCCGCTGTTTTAACGAAATCCTTGTTGTGCAGCGATTTATCACTACCCGACATCCGGCCTTGGTAGAACAGCTTCTGCCACTGACGAACCATGCCGTCGCCATAGTTATTGAATACCAATACTTTGACGGGGAGTCCGTAGGTCGTCGCTGTCTCCAACTCGCCAATGTTCATTCGCATGCTGCCATCGCCATCAATGTCGATAACGAGTCGATCGGGGTTTGCAAATTGCGCGCCAATTGCCGCCGGCAATCCAAAGCCCATTGTTCCCATGCTACCGGACGTGAGCCACAGTCGCGGTTCGCGAAAATCGAAGTATTGCGCGGCCCACATTTGGTGTTGACCAACGCCAGTGGAAATTATCGCTTTGCCACCCGCCAATCGATTGAGTTCTTCAATAACTGCATAGGGCTGGATAAGTTCGCTTTCACGATCGTAGTTCAGGCAGTGCTTTTCTTTTAACGCGGAAATTTCGTCATGCCAAGTGCTGCAGTCGCTCACAAACTTTGTGCGCTTGCCGTATGCGAGGAGATCGTGGAGATCGCGAGATAAAACGCCGACTTGATGCCAGTCGACTCGCTTTACTTTGCCAATTTCCGATACGTCGACGTCGAAGTGCGCGATGTGCTTAGCATTAGGCGCGAAATTTTCTGGGTCACCCGCAACGCGATCGTCGAACCGGGCCCCGATAGCGATCAGAAAATCACAATCCTCCACTGCATAGTTGGCCGAGGCAGTGCCGTGCATACCCAGCATGTGTAGCGACAATGGGTGTTTGGTATCGCTGGCGCCCAGTGCCATTAATGTAGTTACGACCGGAATGCCGTACTCGCTCGCGAAGTGACGCATGGGTTTCGTCGCGTTGCCGTTAATGACCCCACCGCCCGCGTAGATCAGAGGTCTTTCGGATTCCGCCAGCATCGCAAAAAGTCTGGCGCAAGCGTCGTCGCTAATGTGGTTGTCGAGAACGTCCTGTAAGCGGTTACGGTAACCCTGCAAGGGCAGAACACCGCTGCCGACGAAGTCGCCGACCCAGTTCTGCACATCTTTTGGAATATCGACGACTACCGGACCCGGTCTTCCAGTGCGCGCAACGTCA
>JABIUH010000178.1 GCA_018701055.1 Woeseia sp.
AGAAAAAGCCCGGGAGTTAACGACATGGATTTCGGAGGAAGGTCCCGAAGCGGATATCGAACTAGCACGTCGGGCAGCTCGCTATTTCAAACTGCAGGACCATCACGCTGATGCCATCATCAACGACGTTGCGAATAGCCTTAAAGGCTGGCAAAACCTCGCGCGCCAATTGGGTATGAGTGCTGCCGATGTTGGTGTTTACGAGACGGCGCTCCTGATCAAATAGGCTAATGCGATTGCAATAGCGAAAATCTATGTCTGCGCAACTCTTAATTAACGGCCTTACTTAGCGATCCAGTCGAGCATCTGTGCGGGCGCTATTACAAAGAGAAAGGCACAACAACCTCGCCGCTTATCACAGCAAGATCGGCCACTTGCCCTCTGACGTTCAAATCGGTAATTGAGAATGTTTAGGGGGACGATCAAGGGCTGTTTTCGAGTCGAATCTCAAATTCTATGGGACAGCAACCCAAAACCAAAAAAGCTCAACCACCGCTAAATAATTGAGCTTATTAGAAAAACTGGCGCGCCCGGAGAGATTCGAACTCCCGACCACCTGGTTCGAAGCCAAGTACTCCCAAATCGTATTTTTCAATAAAAACAATCTATTAGTAGAATTCACTGTCCGACACGAAATATCAACATCATCTGCAACGCTTTGATTACGTTTGGCGTCACTCGTACCAATGGGACAGATTCATTGCGCTTTCGCAACCAATCAATAACGTCGCTATAGTGCCTAAATCGATTTGGATATTTTCTCACTGAAAGACTGGCCTCGGATTCTGATCCGCTGTTAGCATCGCTATCGTCATTACCTGGTTCGGTGCGTGGCGGTGCGGGCCTTCGAGCCCGCAAATTCTTAACAGTATTCAATTGTCAACGGAGATTTTCATTGCGGACAGTTTCATCGGCAATTCAGCTGGTCAGGATTGAAGTATTTGTAGTACGTTGATTAGTTCGGGTTGTGCATTCGCACAATCCCTTACATTCGGCGAAGAAATTTTAGGGGGCTCCCCAAAGTTGGCGAGGAACTGAAGACGGTATGACAATGACTTTCACAAATGGATTGGTCGATTCAAGATTTGAACACGATAGCTGTGGCTTCGGTCTCATCGCCAATCTGGATGACACGCCAAGTCACAAACTGATCAAAACGGCAATCACCGCTCTCGCCCGTCTCACGCACAGAGGCGCCGTAGCAGCTGACGGAAAAACTGGTGACGGCTGTGGTCTGCTTATCAAGAGCCCAGAGTCGTTTCTGCGACACATTGCTGCAGAACAAAACTATAACCTCGCCGAGATTTTTTCCGCAGGGACCGTATTCCTAAATCAGGACTCGAATGTCGCGAACAAGGTCAAGCGTGAAATCAACTCTGCAATTGAGCACAACGGATTGACGGTTGCGGGGTGGAGAGAAGTTCCTGTCAATCCAGATGCGTGTGGAGAATTGGCCCGCCAGACGATGCCGCGAATAGAGCAAGTTTTTGTCAATGCCCAGACGGGCATGGACCACACGGCATTTAACCGCCAACTATTCCTTGCCCGGCGCCGCGCCGAAAAACGCTTTTATCCGATTGACCCGACAGCCTACGTCGCCAGCTTGTCGGCTGCGACGATTTGCTATAAGGGCATGGTCATGCCGGATGTACTACCCGAATTTTTTGTCGACTTGCAGGACCCGCGACTTGAGACCTCTGTTTGCGTTTTTCATCAACGATTTTCGACCAACACCATGCCGGAATGGCGCCTGGCTCAGCCGTTCCGTTTCCTCGCGCACAATGGAGAAATTAATACCATCCAGGGAAATCGCAACTGGGCATTGGCGCGCGCCGAAAATTTTCGCTCTGCGAAACTGCAGGATGTATCCGACCTGGATCCGATTGTGTCACTGTCAGGATCTGACTCGTCAAGCCTGGACAACATGCTCGAACTGCTGCGGACTGGCGGCATGGATGTATTGCAGGCTATGCGCATTTTGATTCCGCCAGCGTGGCAATCAATGGATACGCTCGATCCAGATGTACGCGCTTTCTACGAATTTTTTGATTGCCAGGTCGAACCATGGGATGGACCGGCCGGAATCGTATTGACCGACGGCCACTATGCAGTTTGTTGTCTCGATCGAAACGGACTGCGACCTGCACGCTACGTCATCACAGATGATCGGCAAATTACGATCGCATCGGAGATTGGCGTCTACGACTACCCCGTGGAAAGCGTAGTCGCTAAAGGTCGGCTTGGACCGGGCGAGATGCTGGCCGTTGATCTCAAGAACAATCGGCTGCTCACCAATGACGACATCAACGCCTCCCTGAAGTCGCGCCATCCTTATAAGAATTGGCTGAAGCAAGGATTCCGCTATCTCGATTCTGAACTGATTGACATGCACATCGCTGCAGCACCGATGGATATCAAAACACTCGCAACCTATCAAAAAATGTTCAACATGTCCGTCGAAGAACGTAAT
>JABIUH010000139.1 GCA_018701055.1 Woeseia sp.
ATAGGCAGATAATGAAGAAGAAAGAGCTTCAGGCAATCGCGCAAGCGGCTGCAAAGAATATCAAGACGGAAGAAGACCTCAACGAGTTTCGGCAAATGCTGACCAAAATCACCGTTGAGGCAGCGCTGAACGCGGAACTGGATGACCATCTTGGTTTCGACAAGCATGAACAGTCCGAGTCGGACAACAACCGCAACGGCGTCACTCATAAGACCCTGCAGACCGAGGACGGCCAGTTTGAGCTGGCCACGCCGCGTGATCGATCTGCCGTCGTCGGCCTAGTTTCAGCTCGCTTCAACGGTCTCGCTCCTGACATAATGGCCTTTATACGTACTATCCGCGATCGGATAGTCTATGATGCAGTTTGTCGAGCAGAATCACGTCTTTGGTATCGCACAAATACAAGGGAGACAGGATGTTATCGGAGCGCCAACAGAAGATGGTGGACCTGCTCGATAAACATGTCGGCGCAGAGGTCGAGGGCGACCTCGAGACCACCATGGTAACCATGACCGAGGAGCCGCATCTTCACAATGTTGCCGTGAACACGGGCGGCTATGGCAAGAGCGGGGTGCGCGACTTCTACCGCAACCACTTAGTGGGAAAGTTCTTTCCGCCGGACATGGAGATGGAGCGCGTGTCTCTCACGGTTGACGACAAACAGGTCGTCGATGAGGTGATCATTCGATTCACCCACACCATGGAAATGGACTGGATGCTGCCGTTGGTGCCCCCTACAGGCAAACGTGTAGAAGCGGCCTTTTGTGTAGTTGTCGGCTTTGAAGGTGAGAAAATCGCTCACGAGCACATCTACTGGGATCAGGCCAGCGTGTTGGTCCAAATCGGCTTGCTCGACCCCAAGGGCCTGCCCGTCACCGACGCGAGCTCGGCCCGGCGGGTTCTCGATCCGTCACTGCCTGCTAGGCGGCTCTAATCACGATGTCGAAGAACGCTTCTCGACGACAGGTTCTACAAGCAGGGGTTGCCCTCACGATTGGGGGCGCACTCGGACTGCTTAGTCCGCAGGAGGCGCGGGCCAAGGGAGAGCCGCTCAAGGTGTTAACTGTCCTTGAAGGGCAGACGCTCGAAGCCTTCGGGGAAGTGTTGCTGCCGGGCGCCGCGGTGGCGGGTATTACGCACTTCGTAGACAGTCAGCTGGCGAGTGAAACGCCGCTACTCATGCTTCGGTATGTGGACTTCCCCATGCCGTTTCAGGCGTTTTACCAGACTGGCTTGGCAGCCCTCGAAGGGTTGGCAAAGGCTCGGTATGCAGGGGCGTCTTTCTACGACCTCACCCAGCCACAGCAGCACGCCTTGGTGCTTCAGATAGCCCAGAGCGTGCCCCAGGGTTGGGACGGTCCTCCCGCGCAGCTGTTCTATTTCATCACTCGCAGCGACGCTGTGGACGTGGTCTACGGCACGCAAGAGGGATTCGCGAAGCTCGACATCCCGTATATGCCCCACATTGCGCCTGAGAGGACCTGGTGAAGCCGAAGAGAGTCGACGTATTGGTCGTGGGTTCAGGAGCTGCTGGCAGTCTGATTGCGGCAAAGCTGGCCAAGGCAGGTAAGCAAGTAGCCGTTCTGGAGGCGGGCCCCAAACGGGCCATGTCGGACCTGGTGAGCTCGCAAATCTGGGCTCGGCGTTTGAAGTGGGCGGGACCAACGGTGGAGACCGGTGGCCAAGACGCCTTGTCAGTGGGATTTGGCACCGGGTGGGGCACAGGCGGTGCCGCCATGCACCATTACGCGTGCTGGTTCCGACTCCATGCCGACGATTTCCAGATGAAGACCCGGTTCAATAAGGGCCAGGACTGGCCTCTGGCATATGACGACCTTCGCCCCTACTACGACCGAGTGCAGGCCGAAGTGGGGATTTCCGGCGACGCAAGCAAGGAAGTGTGGCGCCCCGACGGCGAGCCATACCCGATGCCGCCGCTGCCGCAGTTTGCTCAGGGCCGACTTATCGCCAAGGGCTTCGAGAAGCTGGGCCTACGCACGTCGCCCCTGCCCATGGCCATCAACTCGGTGCCCTATAAGGGACGTCCAGCCTGCATCTTTGACGGGTGGTGCGACGCAGGATGCCCAACGGGTGCTCTAGCCAATCCGCTCGCCCTGCATCTTAAGGAGGCGTTGGAGGCCAAGGCGGAACTGCTGCATGACCGTCGGGTCACCCGCGTGCTCACTAACGCGGCAGGTGACCAAGCCACCGGCGTCGAGTACGTCACCTCTGCTGGGATTCGAGGGGAGATTATGGCCAGCGTGGTGGTGCTCGCTGCGAACGCCTTCGAAATCCCTCGCATCCTGTTGAACTCCCGCGACGGGGGACTGGCCAATTCGAGCGACACGGTAGGGCGCTACATGATGGCCCACACCACGGCGAGCGTATTCGGACTGTTCGAAGAACCCACCGATAATCACCTGGGTATGACTGGGGGCCATCTCCTGTCGCAGGACAGCTACAAGAAGGATCCGGCCAAGGGCTATGTGGCCAGTTCGCAGTGGCTTATCGGGAACGCTCTCAAGCCCAATGACCTGCTTGGTATTGCCAACACCCGCGCCGACTTGTTTGGCGAGCCTCTCCACGAGTTCATGCGGACGGCGGCTCACCATCTCGCAATCATGACCTTCGTGGGCGAGGGCCTTCCCATTGCCGAGAACAGGCTGGTTCTTAGCGACAACAAGGACTCCTACGGCATGCCACTGGCCAAGGTGGTGCACACGTTTCACGATGACAGCATTCGCTGCTGGGAAGCTGGGGTGAAAGAGGGCAAAGCAGTATTCGAAGCCGCTGGCGCCCACACAACGTGGGTCAGCGGCCGCAATCGGATGCACACGCTAGGCGGAGCCATTATGGGTGACTCGGCGAAGCATTCCGTGACCAACAGTTACGGCCAAGCCCACGACGTCGACAACCTATTCGTGGCAGGATCGAGCCTGTTCCCCACTTCGGGCGCCGTGAACCCCACCTTCACGTTGACGGCGCTAGCGCTGAGGTCTGCCGACCATATCCTCTCTTCGTGGCCGCAGTTTCCTGATTAGCTGATTTGGCTCGGAGGCGATATCCGCAAGGTCCCGGCTCGACCTCATCCTCGATTGCGCCCTTGCCCTCACCACACTGATCGCCTGGATACCGCTGGTCGGGGTCGGACTGAATCTTGCCGACGAAGGTTGGCTCGTGATGGCATTCGATAGGCTGCTCGCGGGCGAGCGTCTCTACACGGACCTCTACCTAAGCTATGCGGGGGATAGGCAAAACAAGCCCCGTTTGCCTGTCCTCATCCTTCATCATGGCTATGGCCCCCGTGCTCCTCATGCGCTTGCTCATGCGCTTGCTCCTGCGCCTCGTGCTCGTGGGCGTGGTCGTGGTCGTGGTCGTGGTGGCCTGCAGGGGCGTTTTCCCGTTCATCTTTTTCGCCCGTATCAAAGCCCAAACGCTTGTCCTGGATACGGAGGTAATCCATCAGCCGGGAGATGTCCTCGCCCGAAAGCTTCAGATTAGGCATTCGAATTTCGTTGTACTGGGTATACAGATCGACCGCAGTCGGGTCACCGCCATCGATCATGGCACTCGGATCCGAAAGCCATTTCTGCAGCCAGGCCTCGGGTCGGGTGAAGGTCACACCAGCGAGATCGGGGCCTAGGTCGTGGTCACCGCCCCCAAATGTGTGGCACGAATTACACCTCGTGCGAAATAGATAGGCGCCGTCGTGCTCCGGCAGAACATCAGGCGCCAACGCGTAACTTTTACCGAGGCGAGGGATTGTAGGTCGTGACCGATCAGATTAGCCAGGCTCTGAGGGACATCCAGACACGTTCAGCCGCTTCGGTCTGAGTTAAACCGACCTCTTCACGAGCTTTACGAATTTCATTGTATATCGGCTCGCAAATTGGACCCGCTTTCGGCGCCGATTCATCATGTAAGTTATTGGTGTAAAGGTGGGTCAGCTTTCGATGCCTATTTACATGCAGGATTCACGAACGATCTCCGTTAGGGCGGGTATGGTATTGCCTGAACGAGATCGTGCCTCTGTCGCTAGACCCGGCTTGTCTCAGGGCACCACCTTGGCTAATTGTTGGTTCCTTTTGTTTTTCTCGATCGCGACAAGCGGGGTTGTGACTATATTCACCCAAACATAGTTTGCCCCCCACCCGGCATCCAAAAAGAAGGTTCATTTGGCATTCGATTTATTTCTGGTCGAATTGCCCATTTATGATGCTGGCAAGGACTGACCATGCTTACGGTATGTCATGCCTTCAATGTGAATTACCCGAAATCCTAGAGGCAACCAGGCCGCCCGATGCTGAGTTGGTGGACCTGATCGAATAGGCGTTTATTGAGGGGCAGATTGATGTTCAGACGGTTGAGCTGGCGTACTTGTGGATGCAAGCGAAAAGGATCGATTTGCCAAGTCCAGCGCGAATTTTATGTGGTACTTTTTGTGGTACTAGATTATTATAATTCTGGATATATCATTATTTAACAAATAGTTAAGTCTTTTTAACGGCGGAAGAGGTCGGAGTCGAACCCACCAGGCGCATTTTATGCACCTCACTGGTTTTGAAGACCAGGTGCCCCACCGGGGACATCGCCCTTCCTTGGAATTAATTTTTTATCGCGTCGTACGCTCGAGCAGACCAGAGCGACTGATTCTGGTGTCCGCTACACCACAAATAACTTATCCGGTAATTTCTTGTTCAGGATGATACGACTTTCTCCCGCGCGGCGGGTGAAACGAATGGCGTCAAAATACTCCAGCACCTCGACGGCCACATTTCGACCACAACCTAGATAATCTCGATATTCAATAAGGTTAAGGGTCGGCTTGTCGTGCGTGAGCTCCAGTGCGACAACTGCGAAGTCCCTTATGACCGCCACGTGGGCGACACGTTTCTGACTGATCTTAAAGAGTTGCCCAGCACGTTCGGCACGACCGATCGTCTGCTGTAGCGCAGAACTTTCGAGTTGAGTTTCTTGTTCTAGCAGCCCCATGGTCGGAATTTTCCTGCCATGTTTGCGCAGACACGTCGAAACGATCAACCAATCGCTTTCCTCTTCCAGCGATGGTGACGCCTTATGCGCCTTGGCCGACAGTAAACCATCCTGAAAAAGAACATCCCCCGTTTCGATCAATTGCGCGATAGCTGATTGAAAGAAACGCCGCTCGGTCACCGGCAATGCGGCATTCATGAGTACAGTCACCTTTATTCCTGCTTCGGTGGGTTTGTCCTGGTGAAACTCCAGCAATCCATGCGAGATCATTCCTTTCAGATCGGACCAGTGAGATTCAGCTATCCAAACTTCCCCGTCCGCAGTATTGATTCTAGCAATGTCAGCCAGATCTAAGCCGGGCCGATCTTGTGGATCAAGGTTCCACGCCTGCAGCAATGCTGGGTAGTTCAATGCGTATCCCGGATCGCTGAGTGTAATGCGAATTGCATCTTCTACAAGATCTTCCTCCATCGCCGCGAGAAAACTCAGGCGAGCTTGCGAAGATTTGCGCTTATGACTGCCGAACGGATCAAGAACCATGCCGCCACCAAGCGTCGCGGTTTCACCGTGATCACGCAATAAGAATCGGTCTCCGTGACAGCATAGGATTGGGCGGTCAGTCAGGAGCTGCGCGAGGGCCGTCTCCCCTGGGTTTATCCGCGCAGGGGAGTCGTCATCATTCCTTAGAAGCATCAATCTCGCTTGCAGGTGTTTGGCGCCGATGTGAAGTTTTACTTCAGACAAATGTTTCAGCGCGAATGCCGCCTCCGGCAGCAATCGGATACGTGCGTCAAATCTCGAGGTCGTCCCAATACACGATTCACCGACGATCCAGTCACCGCGTTCAATGTTGTCTTTGTGAATATCTCCGGAAACATTCAGTGCGCAGCGTTCACCTGCCGATGCGGTTGTAACAGGAGCGTCCTGGGCATGAATGCTGCGGACGCGTAAATTTTTTTGGTGTGGTTGAAGAATTGCGACATCGCCGCTCGCTATCGTTCCCGACGCCACTGTGCCGGTAAGAATGAGACCCCGCCCCTGTAAATGAAAAGCGCGGTCGATCGACATTCGAAAATTTCCGGCGGCTATACGATGAGCACAGAGACCCGCCAGGCGTTCAAGCTCCGCCCGCAGTTCGTCCACGCCTAAACCGGTGGTATTGGACACTTTATACACAGGCGTGTTTTCGGGCAGAAGTCGTGCGCAATCTTTACGAACCTGCTCGATTCTTTGCTCATCGACCCGATCGCACTTGGAAATGACCAGAAGATACGCTTTAACGCCCAGTAAATTCATGACTTGCAGGTGTTCCAGCGTTTGCGGCATCGGTCCATCGTCGGCGGCGACGATTAGCATGCCGAGATCGATGCCGGTAACACCGGAAATCATGTTGTTGATGAAACGTCGATGCCCGGGGACGTCGATGAACCCTAACGTTGTTTCATTGTTCAACGGCAGATAGGCATAGCCCAAATTTATTGACAGCCCGCGTCGTTGTTCTTCTTCGAGGCGGTCTGTCTCCACACCTGTCAGGTTTCTCACTAAAGAAGTCTTGCCGTGGTCGACATGACCTGCCGTCGCAATAATCAAACTTGTAACGACGACAATTGGGAAACAAAACGCTCTTCATCATCGAGACAACGTAAATCAAGCAGTAATGAGCCCTTGTGAACATGTCCAATGACCGGCGTTGGCAAGTTTCGAAATGCGCTTGAGAGCGCTCGGCTCACGTCTTCACCGCTATTCGCGGAGCGGATTCCAATTGCAGTACTGGCGATTGTTTCTGAGGGTAGCGAGCCGCTACCCACCTGACTGGCTGAATCCAGAATGTCGACACGGAAGCGCTCATCCAGCACAGCGCTAAGTGCCGGTGTTATTCGTGCGGCCAGATCGCGTAACTCTGTCTGCGGTCGAGTCAAATACCTCAACGTCGGTAACTTTTGGCAGAGTGTGTCCGGGTTGCGGTAGAGCTTCAGCACCGCGGCGATCCCGGCGAGCGTCATCTTATCCAGGCGTAGCGCACGCTTGAGAGGGTTTGCCTTGATCTGATCGATCAGGTCAGCCCGACCGGCGATCAGTCCGCTCTGGGGTCCACCCAGTAGTTTGTCACCACTAAAAGTGACAATGTCCGCGCCATGTCGAATCACATCGGCGGCAGTCGGCTCTGCAGGGATGCCGAATTCAGCGAGGTCTATCAAGCTGCCGCTGCCGAGATCCATCGCAAAGGGGATTTTGAATTCAGTAGCGAGATCTGCGAGTTCGGTCTCGGTCACTTCTTTGGTGAATCCTTCGATTTTGTAATTACTGGTATGGACCTTCATTAGAAGCGCCGTTCGATCATTAATCGCGGCTCGGTAGTCCTGTAGATGAGTTCGGTTGGTCGCGCCAACTTCAATGAGTTTACATCCGGCTCGCTCCATCACTTCGGGAATGCGAAACGAACCGCCGATCTCCACAAGTTCGCCACGCGACACGGGCACCTCGCGATTCATCGCCAACGTGTTTAGTACCAGAAGAACCGCAGCTGCGTTGTTGTTCACCGCTGTCGCGGCTTCGGCGCCCGTCAGCTCGCAAATCAAACTTTCGACATGACTCTCTCGATCACCACGCTTGCCGCTTTCAAGATCGAATTCAAGATTGCTATATCCCGACGCTACCGCGTTTATTGCGTCAATGGCTTCTTCAGGAAGAATCGCCCGTCCGAGGTTGGTGTGCAGCACCGTGCCGGTGAGATTAAATACTCGTCGAAGAGAAGCCGCTGCGCGATCTCGCAATTTCAGTTCTGCTGCCTGCTTGATCGATTCTTCGTCCGGGACCGAAGTTTCACCAGCGATGATGTGTTCGCGACATTCTTGCAGCGTGTCCCTCAGCGCAAGGGTTACCACCTGATGACCGTATTGGGAGACGACGTTTTTCGACTTGAGTAGAAGCCGATCCACTGATGGTAGCTGTCGAAGTCTTTCTTTGTAATTTGCGCTGTCGTTTTCCACGTATGTTCCTCTAAGGCGAGCTAGAGCCAGCCGAACAGTATCCCTGAGTGAATGAGCGAAAAAAGATCTGTCGAAAAGGCAATGGTGGTGTGCACCAATATTCCAGGCCAGATAGATCGGCTTTTCAAAGCGAGGAAACCTAATACCAGCCCCGCGACGATAGATGCGAGTGCTTCAGGAAAAGGTTTGTGAATATGAATCAGCGCGTAGGGCAACACCATGAGAAAAACGCCGTAGCGCGGGAACATTGCCTCCATTCGAAATAGCCCCCACCCACGAAAGAAAAACTCTATGCTCAAAAACTGCAACAGGTAAACAGATTCATAGGCAAACCAGTCGCCCAAATTCATCGGTCGGTAAATTGGATAGAAGTCGTAAAAATGTGGCCGACTTGTCGCGAACCACAAGACTGGCAGCATCACGGCGATCAAAATTAAATATGGTTTGATGTTCGAGCCCACGTGCTTGATCGATAGCCCGAATGGATTTTTTCCTGCAATGGGAAACAGGCGATGAAAGCCAATAGGTAACAAAATAAAAAGAACAAAAAACGAGATTGTCGTATGCACTTGTGCGTAAAAACGAAGATCCTGGTCGCGCTCGAACTCAAATCCCATTGTGCTCGCGAGATGATTCATGAACGGCACTTGCCAGCCGTAGAATTCGTAAAGCAGCAGGGTAATAGCAATGAAAATCGGCGTAAGCGCTAAGCCAATATTGTTCTTCTCGGGAATATTGCGTTCGTCGAAAAAGCGTTTTAGAAACATTCTTGATTTTCACTTGCTGTATCTGAGAGACAGTCTACTAAACAACCCAGGTGCTGTGTCGTTGAGGGTCCGAGGAGCGATCCGGGCAGAGGTGCGCGAGACGCCCCGGATATCGGTGGCCCCGCCGAATGCGACATTAGTGATTTAGCTGTATTTCACCCAATCTGATACATTCCATGTCACTAGTGAGCCACACAAACGCTGTGATAACGCACTTAACCGTTGGTGGAATTATGCGAAATAGATATCTGAACTTAAAAATGCTTGCTCTGTTCGCCGTACTGACCAGCACGTCGGCTTTGGCGCAGGATGTTACTTATATCCGAGCGGGGTCATTGTTCGATTCACGCACCGGCGACGTCGTTCGAGATGCGGTCATTATCGTCGATGGTGACGTAATCAGATCAGTCGGGGGCTACGGTACCGCGATTCCTAACGGTGCGAACGTTATCGACCTTTCCGATTCTTTTGTCCTCCCGGGCGTGATGGACATGCACACCCACATTGTCGGCAACCTCGATCCATATTACTTCTCCCGCTATTTCCAATCGCCGCATCGCGCGACTATTGGCGGTGTCGTGAATGCCGAGAAGACACTGATGGCCGGATTTACCACCATTCGTAATGTAGGTGCGGGCGATTACGCCGATGTCGCGCTACGCAACGCGATCAATGCGGGAGAAGTGCCAGGTCCACGAATGGCAGTTTCTGGCCCCAGTCTAGGCATCACCGGCGGGCATTGTGACAGCAACAGCCTGAATTCGTCATTTGAAGAAAGGAGTGACGGTGTTGCTGACGGTCCTTGGGCGGTACGCCAGAAGGTACGCGAGAACGTTAAGTACGGCGCGGACTTAACCAAGTTTTGTGCTACTGGTGGGGTATTCTCAAAGGGTACAAAGGTTGGCGCGACACAGTACACGCTGGAAGAAATGCAGGCGATCGTTGATGAGTCCCACACACATGATCGAAAAGTGGCTGCCCACGCGCATGGGAATGAAGGCATCAAGCGCGCCATCCTTGCCGGCGTCGATTCTATAGAACACGCCAGTTTCCTGGATGAAGAAGCGGTACATATGGGAATGGATCGCGGCACGTATTTTGCGCTCGATATTTACAACACCGAATACACGCTTGAAAGAGGGGCTGCGAACGGAGTGCCGGAGGAGAACATCGAAAAGGAACGGCAGGTTGGCACAATACAAAGACAGAGCTTTACAATGGCGGTGGAAATGGGAGCCAAGGTTGTGTTTGCAACGGATTCTGGCGTCTATCCGCACGGCGACAATGGCAAACAATTTGCCCGGGCCGTCCGCTTCGGAATGACACCGACACAGGCAATTCAGTCGGCGACCTCTTTGACCGCAGATTTGCTCGGCTGGGAAGATAGAGTTGGTGAGATCTCACCTGGTTTTTATGCCGATATCATTGCGGTTGATGGCAATCCGCTTGACGATATCTCTGAGCTGGAAGATGTCGATTTTGTCATGAAAGGCGGCGTTGTTTACAAGGATCAATAGCCGCGAATTTGAGGGCTCGCTAGCAATTCGAGTCGGAACTTCCTAGCGTGCGTTGCGTGCGACAGCGGTAACAGCATCGATTCTAGTGAGTTCTTTCCGCTCAAGGAGAAGGGTTCTTGCGACAGTAAGAACCTTCTTTTCGTAGATCGCACGCTCGTCTGTATTGGCGATCGATTCAAGGTCCTCGACGTGCGCCGCACCGATCACTCGTCGAGTCATTTTTGCGGCCGAAAAACCCAGACTGTCTTCCAATACCTCTGCTAGTAGCAACGAAAGTGCGCGTTCGTTTTCTGCAGTCATGATCTGTTCTGAGTGCCACAAGTGGGTGAATTCCTCTACGAAAATTGACCAAACACCTTCGATCGTTTCGAGTACCCAACTTGCATAGCTTTTCCTATCGTCTGCATCCGACGCATGTGCAGGTTGCACAATGTAGGCAATGAGCAGGTTAGCGAGAAGCGCGCCAACGTCGAAGCCCATCGGCCCATAAAATGCGAATTCAGGATCGATAACGCGCGTGTCATCTTCTGTAACCATCACAGAGCCGGAGTGTAAATCTCCATGCAGTAATGATTGCGGTTTGGACTTGTAGATCCTCTTCATTTCAGCAATGCCATGCTTGAACTCATCGTCAGAGCGAATTTTAGCCACTGTTTCGTCAAGCTGAGGACTGGTCCATCGATTCAGTACCGCGTCGCAATAGGGTTCAGTAAACACCCGCGCATTGGTTACGTCGCACAGTGCACTATTGCCAGCAAACATTTCTATATCAGCATTTCGTTCTGCTTCGCTCATCGAAAATTGAGAGCCTCGGAATAAGGTGCGGGCAAGAAACTTACCCATGTCCTCAGCAAGCCGTGGGTAGAGCAGACCGCGTACGAGGCCCTTGCGGAGAATAATATGTGGTGCAAGGAACTCCATGACGGTGAGTGCGAGTTTGCCGTCAAATAGAATCGTAGACGGTGTAGCACCGGGCGCGCGATTCGATTGTCGAAGCAACGCCTCGTACTCGAAGTAGGCGCGACTCAGTGGCAACGGAAAGTCTTCACCGCGCGCTCGAATATAGGGCAGTGCCTGTTTTGCGATAATGGCCGCCGTCGTGCTCTCGACATGGAAAACGAGATTCAAATTGCCGTCGCCGATCTCAGAAACGGACCAGTCCTCGGGATCACCACCCAGAATTGCTGCGACCGTTTCATGCCTTGCTAGATAGTCGACTATCGTTTCAACTGTTAACGGGAAATAATCCTCACCAGGCTGGTCTGACATCGCTATTGATTCCTGTCGAGCTGCGCTTCGCAGGTAGAAACTGCAACGTCAAGTCGCTTCAACCAGGTATCACCATAGGTTTGTGTGTACCAATGTCGCATGCCTTGTACGGAATCGCGAAAACGCTTCCGGTCGCTGTCACTTGGTACATAAAGGGTGCCGCCGGAAGCCTCAAACTTCGCATACGACTCCGCCTCCCAGGTTTTTATGGCCGTTCGAGTAGCAACTCTGAGTTTTTGAAAGCCCTCTTCAACGATGGGTTGCAAGTCATGTGGGAGTCGCTGCCAGCTATGCTCTGAATACCACCACAGGCCACCCATGTAGGCGTGCCCATCCAAAGTCACGTACTTAATCTGCTCATGCAACTGCATGCTAACAATATCGTGAATGCCATTTTTCGTCCCATCAACAACGCCGGTTGCGAGGGCGGTATAGACTTCGGACCAGGCAATAGGTGTCGGGTTACCGCCCAGTTGGCGCACAAGCTCTTGCTGTAGTGGCGCCGTGATTGTGCGAATTTTCTGACCGCGGACATCTTCAGGCGATTTTATCGGTTTATCGGTCGTTGCAAAATTTCTCCAACCACCCGTGTTTGAAACGGTCATTAGTCGAATACCGATATCGGCCGCCAATATTGTGCGGCTCAGTTCTGCAGTAATCGGTCCATCCAGTACACATTCTGCGACTGCATCATCCCGAAAGACATACGGCAAATCCAGAACCTGGGCGGGCCCGTAAACACTTCCAAAACCACCCGTCGTGAACATAAATACCTGTAATACCCCCGACTGAATCGCCTCCAGGCATTCGCGTTCAGTGGAGCAGAATTGTCCGGACGGGTAGAGCTCGACGGCGATTCTTCCCTTGCTCGCGTTTTCAATATGCTCTTTAAATACGACGGCACCATCGTAGTCTTCATCCTCAGCCGACCCTAACAATGAAAAGCGAATGGTGTGCTCGGCCGCTGATTTCCCACTCGACAAGATCGTCCCCGCGAAACTGGCGACGCTGATAAGCGCGAAAACTGTAAGGAGAACTTTCTTTCTTGTCATTGCGGCACGACTAAGCAAATCCTAGCAGTCGCGGCAGCGCGAGCGAAATCTCAGGGAAATAGGTAATCAAAAATATGACCAGAATCTCGACGGCAAGAAATGGCAACATCTGCCAGGCAATCTTTTCCAATTTTTCACCTGACACATTTGCACTGACGAACAACACCAACCCCATCGGGGGCGTGGCCAGTCCAACTGTCACGTTCACACACATTACGATTGCGAAGTGCAACGGATGAACGCCGAGGTCAATAAACATTGGGCCGAGCACCGGACCTAGTACCAGCACTGCCGGTCCTGCATCCAGGAACATGCCAATCAGAAGAAGAAATATGTTGAGCAGCAATAAAAGCACGAGAATGTTGTCGCTGATACCCAGCATGCCATCGGCAACCGTTCCAGCAAGGCCGGACACCGTGATGATCCATGCGAAGGTAACTGATGCGCCAACGAGCAGAAGGATAATTCCCGATTGCGCTGCGGAAGAAACGAAAACCGGGAAAAGTTCGCGTAGTTTCAACGTACGCAATACAAAAACAGTGATGATGAGTGCATAGGCTGCTGCAACTGCTGCAGCTTCAGTCGGGGTAAACACACCGCCAAAAATTCCACCCAGCAGGATGACTGGAGTCAGCAATGCAGGTAACGAAGTCTTAAAAGCAGCACCGCGTTCCGGCCAGGTCGCACGACGATTGGCGACAGGATAGCCGCGCTTTCTGGCAAGGTAATTCGTCATAAGCATCAGGCCGGCTGCGATCATTAGTCCCGGCACCAGACCGGCGGCGAACAATCCGGCTACCGAGACGTTCATAATGAATGCATAGAGAATCATGATGCCAGACGGCGGAATGATTGGCCCTATTACTGATGAGGCAGCGGTAATCGCAGCGGCAAAAGACCGGCTATAGCCGTTCTGATGCATGGCAGGAATAAAGATCTTGCCGAGTGCTGAAGCGTCGGCAACCGCTGAGCCTGACAGCCCGGCGAACAATAGCGACGAACAGATATTCACCTGCGCGAGCCCGCCGCGAACATGACCAATCATGGACTGACTAAAATCGACGATCGAACGAGTGATGCCACCCGAGTTCATAATTTGGCCGGCAAGAACAAAAAACGGCAGAGCCATCAGTGGAAACGAGTCCATGCCGTTGTACAAGCGAGACAGTAGTGCTTTGTGGAAAACTTGCTCACCGTCAATGGTGAGACTTAGACCGGGCCCTATCAAAAGCGCGAATACGACCGGCATTCCTGCGGCTAGCAAGAATACAAATATCCAGAAGTATGACAGCGACATCAGATTAGGAGGTCGTCTTGATCTGCAATTTCCCAGTTCTCATTCGGGTGCAGGAGCGACAGTAGGTCGCGCATGATTTGTTCAACCCCGACCAGAAGTAGTAGGAAAAATGCAATGGGCACGATGGAATAGAACCAGGCGACTTGGAAGGGCAGGCTATCAGCGCGAACCGTTAGACCGCGCTCCCAAAATCCGAAACTCTCCTTGAAGAACACGACGACGATCCAAAGCACTAAGAGGTTCAGGGATAGCTTCAAGATGTTTCGTAAGAACGGAGAGAACTCATCCACGAACATCTCGATACGAACGTTTGCTCCGTTTCGATACGCCCACGGTGCGACTAGAAACGCAGTCCACACCATCATTGTCTTAGAGACTTCTTCGGGCCAGATCAACGAATCATTTAGCAAGTAGCGAAAAATGATTTGCAGGATGACGACAACGACCATCGCGATTAACAACAGGCCTGCGAGATTCCGTGCGGCCTTGCACGATGCGGCGTTAACTTTGGCCAGGTAAGTCAGAGCGCGACGCATACTTTGTCCTTTAGCGCCGTTGTTGTCCCACGATCGCGTCCTCGATCAACTGCATGACACCGTCGCTATCAACCTCGGTTGTGATTGTGGCCAATGGAATGCCGAACCAGGCGCCGGGCTCGCTGTAGTGTCGTTCCGTTGCGGCAACGACATCGCCAATGGTGATTCCGTCGGTGACAACTCGAATGGCACGATCCTCGGTTTTGAACAAAGTAGGATCAACGACATAAGCCACCGCTGTTGGATCATGATTGTAAAAGCCATCAACGACACCGCCTGCCCGATAAAAATCTCGATAGAAGCGACTGGCGTCGCGAATAAATTTTCCTGGTTCGCCGCCAATTTTGCTTACCCGTTCCAGCCATTCGTCCGTTACGCGTACCTGGCGTGTCGTGTCGCCCGGGACGAGCACAACATCCCAATCGGTACCCAGGACAATATCGGCGGCGTGCGCGTCACCCAGAATATTGGCAGACGCGACCGGTGATACGTTGCCCATGACTTGCAATACACCGCCCATCGCCACAACTTGTTTAACGTTTTGCGCTATTTCCGGCTCGAGCGCGAGGGCCAGCGCGATATTCGTCATTGGGCCCAGTACGACCAAGGTGATTTCGCCGGGATTGTCCATGACTGTTCGAACAATAAACTCAGCTGCGGTCTCGTCAATTGCACGACGCTTTGACGGCGGTAAATTGATTTCGCCAAATCCATCTTTGCCATGCACAAAATCAGGTATAGGCAGCCTCTTTGAATAGATCGGCTTGATCGCTCCTTCGGCGACCGGAACATCTGCTCCAACGATGTCGAGCAAGCGCAACGCATTTTGAGTCGCCAAGGGTGTTGCGACATTGCCGAAAATTGTGGTCAGTCCGACGACTTCCAGATCCGGCGACGCGAATGCAAACACAACGGCTTGCGCATCGTCTACACCGGGATCGGTATCGATCAGAACTTTTTTAGCCGCAATGCTGGTGGCGGAAGAAAAAAAGAACAAGATTAGGCAAAAACTAACGTATTTTTTTATCATTTTTTTGTCCGTTCACCATATCGGCGAATTACATATTGTAGCCTATTGAGCGAAGCGCCACCGGTGGCCCAAAGCGGGAAGCCGAAATTTCGTGTGCCTACTTCGGGACCCTGCCGAGAAGATGAAATTCGGAATTGGGTCGAATGTCTGCCATGTTGGCGATTCGATTCGACAGGCCGAATAGGGCGGCGATCGAACCGATGTCCCAGATGTCCTCGTCGTCGAAGCCGTGTTTGCGAAGTTTGTCGTAGTCATCATCACCGACTTCGTATGCGCGAATCGTCACTTTCTCAGCGAATGCGAGCATGGCCTTTTGTCGAGGCGAAATGTCGGCTTTGCGATAGTTGCCTGCGATCTGATCGGAAACGAGCGGGTTCTTTTCGCGAATTCTTAAGATTGCGCCATGGGCTACGATGCAATATATGCACTGGTTGATCGATGATGTGGCGACCACAACCATTTCTCGCTCACCCTTGGTCAGCCCACCTTCTTTTTCCATTAGTGCGTTGTGGTAGCCGAAGAAGGCGCGAAACTCGTCTGGTCTTCTTGCCAACGCAAGAAAAACATTTGGCACGAACCCCGTTTTTTCCTGAACTTCAACGATGATGTTCCGGATATCCTCTGGAAGTTCGTTGATGTCCGGTACGGGAAATCGGGTGATTGGATGCTCAGACATATTCAAACCTCGTTTCGAGTCATGAGTGGGTAGCAGAAAGGCGATGGTCAGATTGCACGCTGCAGCAGACGTTCGCAAGAAATAGGGCTCGGCAGTTCGAGTTTGCAGTCCTCAACCTGACACCAAATTCATCTTATGTGGATCAATCTGTTAAATTAGGCCTCATAAGGCGCTCGGTGAGCGCCAAATAAGAATAATCACACTGGAGCGATTCCGATGAATGCAACCCCTGATTCTTTTTCTAAACTGATAGCGCGCACATTCTTCGGGGTGTTCGCGCTAAGCCTTTGGACCGTAGCCTTCGCCCAAGACGTTCCCATTGTGCAACCGGGCGCCCCGGGCGATGCCGCGCGTAACCTAACGGCGGAAGAAGCGATCGAGATCGCGAACACCAGTCATTCGCCGGATGACACCTTGTTTATGCAGGACATGATTCCGCACCATCACCAGGCGGTTGAAATGGCGGCTTTGGTGGCAGATCGTACCAATCGCCAGGAGCTTCTTGATGTGGCCGGGCGTATCGACGCGTCACAGCTCGATGAGATCGAATTCATGCAGCAGTGGTTGAGTGATCGCGGCGAAGATGTGCCAGAACCGACTGCACACGATGCAATGCATACCTCCCACGATATGGCGGGTATGGCTTCTCCTGATCAAATGGCCGCACTAGCGCGCGCGGATGGTACCGCTTTCGATGCATTGTTTCTGGAGCTGATGATTGCGCATCACGAAGGTGCCGTGAAAATGGTGGAGGAGCTAGTCGAACGACCAGGTTCCGCGTATGACCCGGTTTTGTTTGAGTTCACGAACGATGTGACCAACGATCAATCCACAGAGGTTGAGCGCATGAATGCCCTTTTGGCCAGCTTGTCGGGCGACCCTCGAGCAGACCTTTCAGCGGGATTCGAAGACGCGGGTCAGGCCATTATGAATATGCGGCTTGATGCTGCGCTGCCAAAACCACCGGGATTCTTTGATCCGCAAAACCCAGCCGGACTTCCGCCCGCTAAACCCAAAAAAGATTCAGATGAATCAGTTGAAGACGATGGCCAGAGCAGTGACGACACAGAGTGGGGCGAGCGCTCGCCGCTGCTGAGTTTTTCAAACACCGATATGGCTTTTTCAGGCGACAAAATGGCCACCGGCAGCTACCACGGATTCAATGTTTATCAATTGCAGGAAGATGGCCTACCGAAGTTGTTCAGCTCTGTTGTTTGCCCCGGTGGCCAGGGTGATATCTCGATCGTCGGCGATCTGCTAATCATGTCAGTCGAGCAAACTCGGGGACGTGTTGATTGTGGTTTGCAGGGTGTCAGCGAGGATGTGAGCCCTGTGCGCTTTCGGGGAATCCGAATTTTTGACATTAGTGACATGGAACGGCCGAGACAGGTTGGTCAGGTCCAAACCTGTCGTGGCTCGCACACGCACTCAATCGTTTCTGGTCCTGACGATGACGGCAAGATTATCGTTTACAACTCAGGCACGTCATCGGTTAGAAAGGGCGAGGAACTGGATGGTTGCGTCGGCGACATCGCCGGTGATGAACGCACTGCGATGTTTCGTATTGACGTCATTGAAATTCCCATCGACGATCCGTCCAAATCCCGTATCGTCAGCAGCCCGGCGGTCTTCGCTGACCCGGAAACCGGCAGACTGGCTGGTCTTTGGCAGGGTGGAGATCATGGCGACGAAACACAGGAATCAAGCGTAACCAATCAATGCCATGACATCACCGTATTTCCCGAACTTGGCATTGCTGGCGGTGCTTGTTCCGGCAACGGCATCATCTTTGATATTTCCGATCCGCTTAATCCGACGCGTATGGATGAGGTCGTTGACGATGGATTCGCTTATTGGCACTCCGCAACATTTAACAACGATGGCACTAAGGTGATCTTTACCGATGAATGGGGCGGTGGTAGTCGGCCTCGCTGTCGTACCTATGACCCGAAAGACTGGGGTGCCGATGCGATTTATAACATTGTCGATGGCAAACTTGAGTTTCAGAGTTACTACAAACTGCCGGCGCCGCAAGTGGAACAGGAAAATTGTGTCGCACATAACGGCTCCGTTATTCCCGTTCCTGGCCGGGATATTTTCGCGCAAGCCTGGTATCAGGGCGGGCTCTCCGTAGTCGATTTTACCGATTCCGCTAACCCGATCGAAATTGCTTATTTCGATCGCGGCC
The DNA here is from genome assembly GCA_018701055.1 of Woeseia sp. Lineage (GTDB taxonomy): Bacteria > Pseudomonadota > Gammaproteobacteria > Steroidobacterales > Woeseiaceae > SZUA-117. The sequence continues at coordinate 18,315 of JABIUH010000139.1, forward strand.
CGATTCATGAAGAACATTTGGTGTTGGGTGGCTACTGGTCGACTTATTGGTACAACGGCAAGATTTACGGCACCGAAATAGCACGCGGCATGGATGTGCTTTCCCTCCTTCCGAGCGAGCACCTGTCTGAAAATGAAATCGCTGCGGCCATGATTGCGAACCAGGGAGAGGTGTTTAATCCACAACAACAATTCCGTATGACCTGGCCGGCCGATCCGGTAGTAGCGGGCGCATACATTGATCAGCTACAGCGCAGCAACAGTTTGTCAGATTCAGATGTCGCGGCTCTCAACACAGCACTTGATCAATCTTCAGCGCGGTTGGAAGCAGGCGGTCGAGATCGAAAACTGTCGAGAAATTTGCGCTCACTTGCCGCGAATCTCGATTCCGATGGCGGTGACGCCGCGACGAATAAGCGTCGTGCCGCGCTGGCTGAAACGTTGGATGGGATTGCTGCGCGTCTGCGCTAAGAAATTTGCATCTCAAAGCCTATTCGGGGTCAGAGTACTACTCTGGCCCCGAGTGCTTGTCTGATCAGCTTTCGGAAAAGCGCATTCGGTGAATTGAATTGAGCCATCCAATAAAATGACCGATTTCGAATTTCTTTCCGTACTCATTTCCATCGTCATTGGCCTGGGTTTGACCCGGTTGCTCAGTGGTCTCGGTCACGCCTATCATTTTCGACGGTCAAATAAGATCGACGCTGCTCATGTCGCCTGGACGATTGCGATATTTTTCCTGCTTATCTTGAATTGGTGGGTATTCCTACTTTGGCGCGGGTTTGACGCGTGGACATTCACGGTGTTCTTTACTGTCGTCATGTGGGCAACGTCAATGTATGTGTTGGCGGTTGCGTTGTATCCGCCACAACTCTCAAAGCGCGCCGACTATCGAGTGCTTTTTGAAGCAAATCGGACCTAGTTTCTTTCAACCCTGATAGTCATGCTTTTGATCGACTTAATTGTCACCGCGATACGCGATCAGGCAATACCTGAAACGTTCTTTATCTTGTATTTGGGCCACTACATTACAATCGCAGCTGTTGGTCTCGTTGTGAGAAAACGAACCTACGATCTGGTGTCTGCGTGGTATTTCGCGGCCACGATGGCGATGTGGAGTTTCGGGGTCCGCGATACACTTTTCTAGTGTTCGAATAACAGCGTGATCTTCAAGGGGGTAGGTGCTAACCGGCTGAAGCTGTCGTCAAACCTAGGTGACGCTCCATCCATGTATTGGAGAAACTCGTACTCAGCCATTCCAAGCAGCAACCATTCAATTAATTGCACGTTAGCCCACATTTTTTTCACGTTTTTCGGGTCTGGTTTAAGCAATAAAGGCTTATTTGGATTGCTGTCATCACGTCGGTAATCAACCGGCGCATTTCGCAACCGGGACCCGTCTGTGCCTTTGAGTACCAGCACCCGGGCCATCGTGAGCCCCACGAACGCTGCCAACCAGGCACATATAGTTTGTAATTTGCGCGCGTTGCCTCGGAGGCGACGTGCGTTTCTACACGGCCAGAAGAATCAGCGCAGCGGCAAGCAGGTGAACATTCTTGTTCATGAATGGAAGACTTCCTCGATATTGTCTACTGACGGTAGGAAAATCGGGAAGCGATTGCCGCGGCGGGGCCTCAATTTGCGTCGTTGGTCGCTCGAATCATGGCTTCGAGAGAGGGCGTGAACCCGTTGTACGCACCGGGGTGCAGTCCTTAGCTAGACACTGAACCCTTTGGGTTCCGCGCTTTCTTTGGAGCGGCTGTTGAGCCTAATCAATACAACTGTCACTAAAACTCCAACGATGGAAACGGCGCCCAAGAACGTAAAGAGGTTCAAATGACCGACGACGCCCGGATTGGCATCCAGGATGCGCCCGGCGACTGGCCCAAAGAATGCCTCCGGCGTGTACCCTACAAATGCGATCACCGCGACGGATGCGCCGGTTAGGTGTTTTGGGGTATTCGTTTCTTCCAGCAATGCATAGTAGATACCCCGTATTGCGAATACAGCGAAGTACGACACAAAGATATTGGCGAAAATAACGTTAGTCGAGACGATGTCCGGAGTCACGTAACTTAAAATGCCGTACGTAATAATCATAATACCGAACAGGACTAAGATAGATTTCGATGAGTTGTATCGATCTGCAATAATTCCAGCAATGATGGCGGCTACAGGTCGGACATACGCTCCGTATGTCGACAGAAGCGCGGCATCAATCTCGTTCATGTTTAGCACTTGCGTTGCATACAAAGAATAGTTATCCAAGCCTTTGTAACCGCAATACGCACAAATAATGACCGCAGCCTGCGTCCAGATTAATGGGCGTCGCATCACCTGAGGTACACCGGCAAATGGATTTCCTCGTTGGTTCGTCTGACCAGGAGTGATTGGGATGAAAAACCAGACGATGATTGCACTGAGGAAGGTCAGTAGAGAATAGAACAAAATAATGCTGCGCACGGCCGAGCGACGTTCGTCATCCGTTACCAGCGCAGTTTCGGTTGGCAGGTATTGCGCAAGAATGCCCACTGCTACGGCAGCAAATATTGCAGCTGCTAAGCCTCTGCCTCCGTCTAACACGCCGAATGCCATGCCCTGGGATGAGTCTCCCCCCCAGTCCCGCGTTGCCTTTATCAGTGCGGCCCAAAACAGTAATGATGTTGTGATTCCCCAGTAACCGTACAAAACGCTCATGTTCCCAATGCTTGGAATGGTCGCCATGTAAAGCCCCCCTATGGCGGTCAAAACCAAGGACACCACCATTAGCGATCGAGCGGAATATCTATCCGCGAACGGCCCGCCAAAAAAATAGGAAAACGCCGCAGTAATACCAAAAACTGCAAACATGTCGCCATTCTGAGTGTTCGATAGTTCGAATACCTCAAGCATCGTGGGGCGAAAATAGCGCTGCGTATGAAACGGCAAGCTGTAAATCATTTCGCCGGCGATTATGAGTGCAGTTAGTCGGAGGTATCGGTTCACAATGATTCCATTCTACTCGAATGGATCTTGCTGAAACTAGAAAAAAACGAAACAGCGTGTCTCAAGACTCTCACGCGGAGCTGCATCTCTTGGTGCCGTATGGTCATCAAACGATGAATGGATCGTAAATCGAGCACGGCCGTCGGTTTCAGAATCGAAAGTTTTGAGTAGCAATGCTTCATCCATTTGCATCTCGGGGAAGTAATACCAGCGCTGTGCAGGCTTTTGCATTGCGACCTGAAGTTCGCCAATCCGGTTTTCTCCTCGACGTTCGACAGATACGAGGTCCTCCGACTCAACCGTTGACGAATCACACAGTACCAGCGGGAAGTTCTGTATCGGTCCTGCGATGGAGCGCCATACGTTGACGATAGCGAACCTTTGTTGCATTGCCGATTCGGCTTGATCCGGATCATTCGAGAAATAATCTTGTAGTCGTTTGACGCCTGATTGGGCGGTGTAATCATTGTGTACGATATCGGAAGGATCGCGAGTGTTTCTTTCTTTTTGCGTGCCAAGAGATGATGAACGACGGGTATCGTCGAAAATCTCTACGCGGGCAGCGCCCGTGATAGCCAATAACAAAGACCTAACTTCGTCGTGGTAGGTCGTCTGGATCTCCAAATCGTTGTAGAAATCCTGCACTTCGGACTTCTGCTGAACTAATTTAAACCCTTCGATATCCAAACAGGAGTTCGGCTTTTCGATCCGGCCGTTGTGCACGTCAACTTCCTGCATCGTGTAGTTACCGACATGACCTGTCGCATCCCCGCCGCCCTTGGAGGGTATATAGACCAGCGGTTCCTCAAGATTGGCGAGAAACCTGAGCTGCGCCTTCGTTTGCGTGAATTCCATGGTTTCGAGTGTACGATATATACAATATGTCATGCAGCTGGAACTAGACTTGCAAACTGCCTGATCGAATTACTCGCGTATTCAAAAGTGAAGAAAAGCAGTCATTCGCTCCCTCGATCAGTCGCAATGTTGTTCCGCCAGCAACTCCTCATTTTTCTGTCTGATAGTGTTGGCTGGCGGCGCGTCTTTGAGTGACATGACTGGAATAAGGTCTCGCATCATTTCGTGGGAATTGAACATGCTGCCCTCCTGTAGCGATAGGGGGCCAGGGCGATAGCCGTGCGTCTGTATTCCCTTTTGTACCCGAGCGCACAGAATTTCGTCTTCCTCATTTACGGCGTCGTTGATCGACATATTTAAGCGGCGAAGTTCTGCTTCCTCGGGCGTTGGATTTTTATGTCCATAAAAGGCTGATCGAACAACTGTACGGTCGGGCCCGACGGGCATGAGTTGAAATATATCCAGCATTTCAGGGTACAAATCGACGCCTAGATTTGGCGTCAAACCAAACTGCACCCACTTGCCTTTGAGGTGGTCCGGAATGCGTCGATCAGCATGATGAAACATTTCCTGGTAGCGACGTTCTTCTTCAATTCGTGAGGGTTTTTCCCGTATCACAAAAACGCCAAAATTCACGCCGCTGTCTAGCTCATCCCATTCGTCATTTTCTTTGACCAGTCGATGCAGACCTGGATGTCCAATGGGTATGTGATAATTTTCCTGATAGTTATCCCAGGCGATCTTCCAATTCGCATCCCATACTTGTACGGTCGGTTCAGCAATTTTTTCGTAGTTCTCGACGTCGTATTCTTTAAAATAGTGTCCCGTATGAGCGAAGTGATCGGCAACGCTCAGACCGGTGCCCTTCACGCGGACAAATACAAGCCCATGGAATACTTCGATTTGAATCGCATGCAAGCCGAGACCGGATTTGTCGATACCGGGAAAATTCTCTTGTTGCGGGATAGCCATCAACGAACCATCCAGTTGATACGTCCATCCATGGTAGGGGCAACGAACAACGCCTTGGCACGTGCCAGATTCTTCGAAAATTCGTGACGCACGATGTCTGCAAACATTCAGGAACGCCCGCAATTCATGGTCTTTTCCACGTAGTACGACGACGCTGTCCCGACCAATGTCCAGGGTCATAAAGTCGCCAATGCCTGGAACGTCATTTACGTGCCCAACGAGTTGCCACCGGCTGAGGAAGAGCGTTTCATACTCAAGATTGAACACCTCCTGGTTAGCATACGTCCAGGGTGCAAGCGGTTGACCCACACTGTCGGCATTCGCGATTGATTTGACTGTTTTCGAAGATTTCGTCAATTTATTTCTCTACCAGATGTCCTTCCCAATTGTACTCGTTGCCAGGTATTGCAGTGAACTAAACTGAAGCTCACAATTGGGCTTAGTTAGCAATCAGGCTGGATATCTTATTATGAAGGAACTTGTTCCCGACGAGTTCGATGTACCGACAACCGTCGAGTTTCCAAATTTCGTTTTCAAACCCTTGGATGAAGCGGCCACCGATCTCGATTACGACGCCGTTATGTCGAGCAGAGAGGACCTGACACGCATTTTCGGTTCCGATGATGAATGGCCGGCCGCAGATCTTTCTTGGGAACAAAACCGACAGGATTTGCGCAAGCATTCGAATTTTTTCATCAAGCGGACATCTTTCGCCTGGACAGTATTAACGCCCGATCTGCAAAGGTGCATTGGTTGCGTCTACTTCTATTGGCCGTTGCTTGCCGACTATGACGCAACCGTTTATCTGTGGGTTCGTTCCGATGAGCTCAAGAATGGGCTGGATGCCGAATTGGAGGCGGTCGTCAAACTTTGGTTGACTAATGAGTGGCCCTTCAAGAAACCAGCCTTTCCCGGTCGTGACATACCTTGGGAAGAATGGCAGGGCGGATGTATAAGAACGCCGGAAGGCGATAGTTAAGCACCGTCCGGCGCTTAACTATCCCGAATCGTAAGGATTAAAACCGCCACCCGCTGAGCCTTTGTCCGATTCCGACTCTACGTTATCGGGGCCCAGTATTTTCCGTAAAAGTTGGGTGCTGACCAGCTCCAATTGACCGTCACCCTGAGCCAGAATGATCGATGATTCCTCGGCTCTATCGAGCATATTTTCCGCTTCCGATATGCCAGGATTTTCCTCCAGAACTTGTTTCAACTCATCATCACTGATGATCTCAAAGCGATCATTCTGAGTGTCGTGAGCAAGCAAGCCCTCTTTGCCTTCTGCAGCGTCACGTAAGCGATCCTACCGTTCTTCATCATTGGTCTCGAAGATCTTCTTGAGCATTTGCGTCGAAACGAGCTCTAGCGTTGCCGTTTCAACAGTCTCTGTCGAAACGGACCGATCGCGTTCATCAGTCTTAACTTTTGGCGGACGGACAATCTCGACGGTCTTTTTGAATTTTTCAGTCATCATGGCCACCTGTTCGGATGTTGAAATGGGTCTCATTCGGACTGTAGGCGAGTCAGATTCGTTTTTCCAGTGCGACAGTATGTTAAGTACTGTAGTACTGGATTAACGATATTTTCTAACGGCTCCTGATTAAGGAGATGCAGGACTGTGCTACTGACTGGCTTTGGCTTTACAATAATGAACGGCCCAACAAGGCTCATGGTGGCTTGCCACCAAAACATATGTTGCGTGCAGCATGATCTCTGTTTTTGGCGTCAGTTAAAAATGGGGTGATTACCCTCTGAACTCATGAAATTCACCTTTTTGATCGGTATACTTTCGTTGGTTTTGCGATTATCTATGCAGTCGCACAGCACGATGTCGAAGTGCTAAGCGTTAAGCTCCGGGCAGCGGTAGCAACTACGTGGAGCATAGCGGGCTAACCCTATTAAATTCTTCATCCTTTTTTCAAGCGATGAATTAGGCGACTCACCCTTGAGTGATTAATTCTTGTGGTTTTCTTTTTTTTATTGCAACGTTTTCTACTTAATAGGCATATATTAGTGATGAATCTCGTTGAAGCTGAATGACGGTCTTTGATGACGTGAATTTGCGCGCAACGTGATTACGAATTTAATACCATCAAAAACGAAGTGATTCTGTGGGAAAAGTCATTGATATTTTGTCCCTTGGTGGGTCGATAAATACTAAAATATTAAGGAATAGTGATATGGGTTTTTCTCAATTTGGATTGATTCTCATAGTGATAACGAGTTTTTTATCCGTAGCTTGTCAAAGCATAAATAAAAATGAACCTCAAAATATTGAGAGATTAACTGTTGGAGTAGTGCAAAAGGAAATCAAGAAAGGCATGCCAGCTACCGATGTGGTCCTTGCGCTAGGCAGCCCGAACATCGTCAAGACAGCACCTAATGGAAATGAGGTATGGGTTTACGATAAATTTTCTAAAGAACAAATTTATCAAACGACAGGTGGTGTACTTGGTTATTTTTCAGGTAATGGAGGCGGGATAATATCCTCAGAGCAAGGTAGAAGGCAGGTGAGTTCAAATACTTTAACCGTTATCATTAAATTTGATACACAAGACAATGTCGACACCATCGCTTATCACCGCAGTAAATTCTAACCTGTGGGGAACTTCATGACATACACGTTAAAAATGATAGCGCTGATGATTTGTGTAGTCACAATGGTTGGCTGCGCCTCAACCCAGCAACAAATGTCGACATTAGAAATACGCAGTATTCAAACAAAGGAGTATCAGAGTGCCTCTCAACTTATTGTTTATAAATCCTTAATAAATGCTTTGTTAGATAGAGGATTTATTCTTAAAGCATCCGACTCTGAAGCGGGAGTGGTATTAGCCAGCATGTCCTCAACACAATTAAATAAGGGAGAGATGGCTAGCAAAGCCGTCGTTACTGTTTTGACTTATGGGTTAAATTGGGTGTTCGGCGATAATAATTTTGAAGACATCGTTTCGGTGGATATTTCTGCCAATGTCACTCCGCTGCAAGAAATAACGAAAGTAAGAATAAACGCTGTTGCTAAACGTATAAACAGCAGTGGCGAAATTGTAGAGTCAGAGATGATCTTAGACCCTGGTTATTATAATTCTATATTCGATCAAATTGATAAGTCAGTATTTTTGGAACAAAATCTAGACTAAACCTGTTGGCATTTAACACGCTTTTCCGTAAACGCTCAATTAACCGCGTGCTTGTTTACCCGATCTTAATCTGATCCGCGTCAAGTTTTCCCGGCAGCAGCGCCTCGATAGCATCAACCGTCTCTGCCTTCGATAGTTCGGTGAACAGGTAACGAAGATATGCCTAGGGTTCCAGTCCGTTCGTTTTGGCGGTTCCGATCAGCGAGTGGCTAGCCACCGCGTTCATCAGTCTTAACTTTTGGCGGACGGACAATTTTGACAGTCTTTTTGAATTCTTCAGTCATCATGGCCACCTGTTCGGATGTTGGAATGGGTGTTATTCGGACTGTAGGCGAGTCAGATTCGTTTTTCCAGTACTACAGTACGTTTAGTACTGTAGTACTGGATCAACGATATTTTCTAACGGCTCCTGATTAAGGAATCGTGCGAGATTCTCGAATAGGAGATCAAGGCTTCTCGCCGCATGCTGTTCCGGATCGTTCGACGATGAGTGTGGTGTCAGTATCAAATTGGGTGTGTGCCACAACGGAGAAGAACTGGGTAGTGGTTCTTCATCAAACACGTCGACGATGGCGCTTAGACGATCGTTCTGTAGTTGTTCGCGCATTGCGGCGTAGTCCACCAAGCGTGAGCGACTATAGCTGATGAAACCTGCACCATCTTTCATCAGGTCAAATTCACATTTTCCGAATACATGCTGTGTCTCGGGTGTGTGCGGTGCAGTGACCGCGATGATATCCGCCCGTGGCAGCAATGCGTGTAAGTGATCTGGTGTATGCATCTCATCAACATCCGGGTGCGCTTCCCCAGAGCGGCGAATTCCCAGGACCCGCATGTCGAACCGCTTAGCCTCGGTAGCGAAACTTCCCCCCACGGCGCCGACTCCAAATATCAAGACTGTTTTGTCACGAATCGAACTGGTTTGTTTCTGGTCCCACCGTTTCTCGCGCTGGGCGGTCATCATTCCCGGTAGACGGCTATTCAGAGCAAGTGTCGACATGATCAGGTACTCGCTTGCACGAAGTCCATGTGCACCGCTGGTATTGGTAATGACGACGTTAGCAGGGACCCAGTCCAGAGGAAGCAAATGATTGACGCCCGCGCCCTGAATTTGAATCCACTTTAATTTTGGTGCGATTGAGGCAAGCCTATCCCGTTCGAAATTCCAACCAAACAACACCTCGGCACTTTTCAGTGCGGCTTCCAGGCCATCACCATCAACGCTGAACGTAACCCGTAGCTTTGCCGAAGTTTCTGCATGACGACGGGCTGCCGCAGCAAAGCGTTCTTCCGTGATTTCAAATACGTCGCCTAAGGCGCTGGAGTTGTCGATATGTAAATGCAATTGATCAGAGTTCCATTAGGCGAAAGCGTAAACCCGTGCCGGGTTATCCACGATCAAACTGGAAACCTGTTGTTCGCTTAGGCCTCGAGCGTGAAGTCGCGGCACGACGTTCGTAATAAGGTGGTCGTAGCCAAGACCGCCGTAAGCCTGAAGGCGGTGCTTCGTTGCAATGTCGTGAGAAAGTAAAACTTGTTTCTCAAGGCCTTGTTCAAAGTGCCACAGAATAATATCCATTCGCTGCGCATCTGAGGGCATATCAACAGTAGGATTGGGTGGATAGTGAGAGCTTTCGTTGCCGAAGAGATCGTATTCCAAGTAGCAACCACTGGCAGCAAGGTCACTCAACCAGGTCTTATCCAGACAGGTACGGTCAATATGGCAAATGATCGTACGAGACAGATCACCCCCCGCAGCATCGACAACCTCGACGATGTCCATCGGCGACATCGGATCGCGACCTGGATGAACCATGAGCGCGGCGCCAGTCGCTTTCTGTGCGGCAGTCGCGGCGCGTAAACTTTTCTTTTCGTTGTCCAGCCACGGATAGGTACAGCCTATTTCACCAATCAAACCAGCACGAATAGTGGTATCTCCAACGCCAGTTTCAATATCAGAAATGATCTCATCTGCGATAGATTCCTCACTGCGGTCACTCATATCAGGTGGATGCGTGTTGCCAATGTAATGTCCGGCTCCCATGACAACATTCATCCCCGTCAATCGGGCGACGCGAGCAAGTGCATTTGGATCCCGACCCAGTCCAATGTTCGTTGGATCAATAATGCTGCGGCCACCCGCGGCAACGAAATGTTTTAATTCCTCAACCGCGACGTCTTCACTCTTTAACTCGACGTTGTCCCGATTTGACGTCCAGTTGTAGGCAACCCAACCGCGATTCTGCAGCGTAATCTTTTCGTGTGCCCGACCTTTCTGACTCATCTCCTCCGGTTCGGCATACATAAAAGTGCCGTCAATCAGAACGTGATCGTGCGCCAGTGTCACGCCTAAATCTTGCGCGTCAATACATCCGAGCACGGTTTGTACTTTGCCGCTCTTATTCTGGTCGTCTTCAGTCATTCCTGACTCTGCCTTATAGTGATTGAGATGGATTTACGCCGGCCGTCACTTCAATGTTGCAATCGCGCTTATTTCTACCAACAAATCATCGAACG
>JABIUH010000160.1 GCA_018701055.1 Woeseia sp.
ATCAATCATTCGTTTATCGATCCAAATCTCATCATTAGAACTGATCGCAATCAAAATATTAGCATCTGCAATCGATTCCGACGTCGGTGCGTCGGGTCGGTTTACATCGATACCGGCTTCCTTGATAAATGAAGCGGTCACGATGAAAAAGATAAGCATGATGAATACGACGTCCAGCATAGGCGTGAGGTTGATTTCATTATCTTCCTCATCGCCACCCATTCCTTGTTGTGCTCTACGCATTGTCAGAGTCCTTTTAGTGGTCCATCGTGAGAGAGTCTTCCAGAAACTCTACTTCACGTGCCGCTCGGCGGCTAAGCATTGTCACAAGAAGCACTCCGGAGAGTGCTCCAACCATTCCCGCCATTGTTGGCACTGTGGCCTGAGAAACGCCCGCAGCCATTGCGCGGACATTTCCTGAGCCAGAGACAGCCATGACCTCAAATACTTTGATCATGCCTGTCACTGTACCTAACAAACCCAGTAGCGGGCACAATGCCACCATGGTCTGAATCATCGGAATTGAGCTATTCGTTGCATGCGAGAATTGCGAAATCAACCCTTCACGAATCATCTGAGCGTGCCAGGAGCGACGTTCGCTCCGAGCCTCCCATTGATCGTGAATCGTGGTCGACATCCGTTTCATCACCGAACGGAAATACAGTAACCGTTCGATAATTAACGCCCACATGATGAATATCGTCCCCGCGATGACGGACAATACCCAACCACCCAACTCCAAGAAATCCCGAACTGCTTCTACGCTGTCAAATAGCCAAAGCATATTGCCTCCTCAGCCGGGATCAGCTGTTCTTTTCGGAATGCGTGGCAACGATGCCTGCACTCTGAGACTGAAGAATGTTGATGATCTTTCGGCTTTGGCCACTAACCAAGGTATGAATCAATACCATTGGAATAGCAACAACCAGACCGAGTACCGTGGTCATCAAGGCTTGTGAGATACCGCCAGCCATCATCTTCGGATCGCCTGCACCGAACAAGGTGATGACCTGGAAGGTTTTGATCATACCGGTCACTGTTCCGAGCAGACCCATAAGCGGGGCCACAACAGAGATAACCTTAATGAACAGAAGTCCCTTCGTCAGGCCTGGCATTTCTTTCAATGCCGCCTCACTCAGTTTCAACTCGATCGTCTCGGTATCAGCGCTCGCATTTGACTCGTACGCCGCTAATACGCGACCCAGTGGGTTGTCAGTACTAGCAGTATCACTCTTCAGCTGAGCACTCACTTTACGCGCTGCAGATCCCAAACCAATCCAACGTACGAAGGCGATTAATAAACCGACAATACCGAGTCCAATGATGCAATAACCGACGATGCCGCCCTGATGTACGCGATCAATGACCGTTGGTGATTCAACCAACAGATCCAAGATGCCGCCGCGAGTTCCATCCAAACCGAATGTTACCGGTCCGGTGGTCGCATTCGTCATGTCAGTTGCAGAATTCGTATAACGACTCTGCTCGGGTTGCCGTTGCAGCTCAACAACCGATCCCGTTTCATTGTTATAGCGCAGATAGCCGTCCTCGAACACGATGTTGAATGCCCCGACCCGTACGATATCGGTTGTAACCACTACACCATCGGCCGTTGTGACCTGATGCGCGAATTTCGAAATCTTGCCGGATTCCGTAATTTCGCGTTGCAGCTCGAACCATAGTCGTTCGATTTCCTCAATTGACGCCAAGGAACTCGCACCGGCCATTTTGCCACCCAGCTCAACCAGAAATTCGTCTCGGTCCGAAAATTGAATATTGGTCAGAGATGTCTTAAAGCGACCCTGTGCGTCACCAGAAACAGTCTGTAGAACCCCGAAGAGCTCTTTCAAAGCACCCAGGCGCTCATCAAGTGCCGCTCTGGCGGTACCAATTGTTTCTTGATTACTATTGAAAAGGCCTTCTAAGCGTTCGCTGTTTCGCTCTTGCCGTGTTCTCTCGGCTCGAGCTTGATTAACGAGACTTTGCTGTTCGCTGCGAGACTCTGCGAAACGCGCTTCGCGCTGCTGCGCCTCAGCAGTGTCACGGGCCTGACCGCGTTGGATCTGGTCCAGCAATTCGCCCATTGAACTTGCGCCATCCTGGGCCTGTGCCGCACCCATTGCCACAAATACGCTGGCGATCATTATAATTATACGTTTCATTGATCAGGCTCCCCCAACAGGTTTGGACGCTGGCATTGGAAGCAATATCAATTCCGGCGCGATCAGCTGTCTGGCCACGCGAATACCCTTACGGATTTCATTGCGGTATTCACTACCCAATAGCTCGTATGCCCCGAGTTCAGCATTCCACCATCCGGTAATATTGGCATCGTCAGATTGGAAATAAAGTCCAACGCGGCCTATTTTCAAAATATTGTACTCGCGAACTGAGCCATCAATCGTCAGCTCTTCCTTATATATGTCGCTTGATGTGCCGTAGTCACTTTCAATCTGATACGCCTCCATCACTTTGCGGAATTTCTCCGCGACACTTACATCGGAGCGCTCCATGATGCCTTTCAGATCATTGACGCGCTTGGTGCGTTCAGCCATCAAGAATGGAATATCCAGCGAAACGGACTGCTCGATGCCATCAATCATGCGCTCCATCAATGGAAAGATCTGTCGATTGATTACGTCGACCTGCTCCATAGAAAGCGCGATGTCATCTAGCGTTGCCGATTGACCGTTCGTCTGCGCCGTCATCAAACGGTTGTAGACTTTCAAACCGTCGATTTCTTTATTAATCGCACGGTAATCGTCGGATAGCGAACGCGCTACTTCAACAACCCCATTGATTCGCTCTTGTGACTCTTGTGCGAGCTCAAGCCGTCGCATATCTGCCTGAAGAACCTGATCAACGGATGAGGTCTGGGCGAAGGCGCTGCCAGCGGCTATGACAACTACTGCGATTGCAGCACTTGTCATCTGCCGGCTGCTGTATTTGCACCGTTTCATTGATACTCCTTAATTCTTTCGAGTTTTAATAGTTGTAGGATTTTGGGAGAGGGATGCGCAGTAATCACATGAATACTTACACAACAAAAGGACGGATCGCAGCCATAAGCTACCACTCCCCCTTGCGCTCGCGACCCTCTCCACTACCGCCGCGGCGATTAATTCTTGTTTTTTACCCTTTATTTTAATTATTTGGACCGCCCGCTGATTGCACACCCCCTGTCCAATCAGCTTATCAATCCGGTCCCACCTTGTTGGGTAGCTAGAATACCATAAGCGTCATAGATGGCCAGCCCTTCAGCGACATAACGTAATGCGAGGCATTTGTCGTCTATGACATCCTGAAAAACGACGAACTCGTCTTGACTCTCGAATTTTTTTTAATTGACGTAACCCAAGCGTTCGATCGCTAAAAGAAGGAAAAGCTTGCGCGTCGTTTTTTCGTTGTGGCCCGTCCGCATGACACTCTCGTGCGTCATATGACGCTGAAATGAAGGGCAATGTGCACAAACGCAATTAACTAAAAGGTGCGTTACGCAAGAGACCTAGCGTAGGGTAATTTGAGTTTTTAATTAATTAATTGTTTTA
>JABIUH010000168.1 GCA_018701055.1 Woeseia sp.
ATGGAAATGCTGCCGGGTGGCGGCTGGTATACGAAGCTACTGGCACCCGTCCTGCGAGAAAATGGTGAGCTTTATGTTGCCATCGGAACCAACAACGTGCGCGATCGTTTGATGACTCAACCTGGTTTCGACCACGTAAAAATTGTTGACGTGGAGGGGCAGGATGCTGCCACTGGACCGCTTGACTTCGATGTGAACAATCTCGATCTCATTTTAACTTTCCGAAATATGCACAACTACTCGGAAGATGAACGCTTGAACGTCAATGCAGCAGTGTTTGCTGCGTTGAATTCGGGCGGCCACTATGGCGTTATTGATCATTCCAGACGCCACATGGCACCGTCTACGGATGCTAACTCTCGTCGCGCCGACGTTGTGCAAATTATCAAAGAAGCGCAAGCGTCTGGATTTGTTTTGGAAGACTATAGCGATCTTCATTACCGACCTGATGATGAGCTGCGTTACGAGGTGGGACGTGCGACGGTGACTGGAAACACAGACAGATTTACATTGTTGTTCAGGAAGCCTTGATCGGCATTTGGAGGTAGGGGTCTTGTAAAAGACCTCTTATGAACGTCAAACCACTTATTGGTATTACTGCCGATCGTCGTATTGTCGACCCGCATCCATTTCATATGGTCGGTGAGAAATATGCTACTGCTATTCGTGATGGGTCAGATGCGTTGCCGTTTCTGATCCCTGCTTTAGGCAAGAGCATTGACGCGGACGACATTCTGTCGCGTATCGACGGATTGTTCCTGACGGGCAGTCCGTCTAACGTAGAGCCTCACCATTACAATGGGGAGGCGAGTCGACCTGGAACGATGCATGACCCGCATCGCGACGAGACTAGTCTGATCCTCATCGAGCGCGCGCTCGAAATCGGCGTGCCATTGTTTGCCGTGTGTCGAGGCTTTCAGGAGTTGAACGTTGTGCTAGGTGGCTCACTGCACCAGTATGTTCATGAGCAGCCGGGTTATCACAGTCACAAAGAGAATTCGAAAGATCCGCTCGACGTACAGTACGGCCCATCTCATGAAGTCCACCTGGTCGAGGGTGGAATGCTGCGCGGGTTGGGGGACGACAGCACGGTAACGGTCAATTCGTTGCATTCGCAGGGAATTGCGCGGTTGGCAGATAGTGTGATGGTAGAAGCAGTCGCTGACGATGGGTTGGTAGAAGCATTTCGCGTAGATGAGGCAAAGAGCTTTGCCTTGGCCGTGCAATGGCATCCGGAATGGCAAGTGACCGAGAACAAATTTTCGATGGCAATTTTCAATTCATTCGGTGATGCGTGCCGAGAGCATGCTAGCCGGAAACGGGTGTGACGTGAGTGACGAAGAACGGATTCAATCTTGGTTGAAAGACAATGCGATAAAGGACGTCGAAGCATTCGTGCCAGATATGGCCGGCGTCGCGCGAGGTAAGGTCGTTTCGGCAGATGGTTTTGGCAGTGGTGAGTTAAAACTTCCAGAAGGAATTTTCGCGCAAACAGTTTCCGGTAACTACGCGGTCAACAAAGAAAACGTTGAAGATCGTGACATGCTCTTACAACCTGATGCCTCGACGTTGCGTCCGGTTCCCTGGGCCTCCGATCCAGCCGCATGCGTCATCCTTGATTGCACGCGAAAGGATGGCACGCCAGTAGAAACAGCACCACGCCAGGTTCTGCGTAGCGTCCTGGAACTCTACGAAGCGAAAGGCTGGACGCCGGTTGTCGCTCCGGAAGTTGAGTTTTATCTGATCAACCCGCATTCAGATGCGAATGAGGAAGTCGAGCCTCCGCAGGGCCGTTTAGGTTGGACAGAAACGGGCAAACAACCCTATAGCATCGATTCAATGAATGATTTCGTTCCTTTCATCGATAAAGTCTATGAGTATTGTGAAGCTCAGAGCATTAACGTCGATACCATATCGCAAGAAATGGGACCTTCTCAGTTCGAACTGAATTTCATTCACGGCAATGCAATCGATCTTGCCGACCAGGTTTTGTTGTTCAAGCGTATCGTTCGCGAAGCGGCGATCTCACATGAAATGATGGCTACCTTTTTAGCGCGTCCGATATCGGAAGAAGCGGGCAGCGCACTGCATATTCATCAAAGTATCATTGACGCTAACGGTCAGAATATTTTCTCGGACGAAAAAGGTGAACCGACGGATTTATTCACCTCTTATATCGGTGGCTTGCAGCGTTACATGCCCGAAGCGCTGCTACTTTTTGCGCCGTATTCAAATTCGTATCGCCGCTTTTTGAGCTACTGGTCTTCGCCGGTTAATCTTGGTTGGGCAGTGGACAATCGCACCGTTGGACTCCGGGTTCCAGATTCGGAGCCTGAAGCCAGACGTGTGGAAAATCGTCTGGCAGGGTCCGACGTAAATCCTTATTTGGCTTTGGCAGGCACATTGGCATGTGGCTATCTGGGCATGATGGAAGGCTTGCAGCCCGATGACCCAATCGAAGGCAGTGCCTATGATCTGCCCTTTAGTTTGCATCGCTATCTCTACGAAGCGATCGATGGATTCGAGAATAGCGAGGCAATGAAGAGCACGCTCAGTAAGTCCTTCGTGAAGCTCTACAGCGACGTCAAAAAACTTGAGTGCCAGGAATTTCAGGAGATAGTCACTCCGTGGGAACGCGAAGTCCTTATGTTCAACGTCTAAAAAAACTGGGTCAGAGCCCAATAAAGGGCTCTGACCCAGTTTTGATATTTCCTGGGGGTAAAGTGCTACTTTGGCCCCAATCAGGATTTCAGGATGTGGAGCGGGGGTGACGTTCGGAATCTTCTCAGATAGCATCGGCGACAGTATTGACGGCCCTTCGGCTGCATGAGGTTTCTAATGGCTATCGCGGCAGGCCGCTCTAAAGCAGAGTGGCAAGAACTTGATCAACAGCATTATCTGCACCCATTCACCGATCACAAAGAACTCAGTGAAAAGAAGAGCCGCATTATTACCCGTGCGGACGGCGTGTACATTTACGATGCAGATGACAATAAAATCCTCGACGGAATGTCGGGCCTGTGGTGTGTCAATGCCGGCTACGGTCGCGACGAACTTGTCCAGGCGGCAGCGGCACAGCTGAGCGAACTTCCGTATTACAATAGTTTTTTCCAGTGCGCCCATCCTCCATCAATCGAACTATCCAGAGTGCTTGGCGAGGTGACCCAGGCGCATTTCAAACGCGTGTTTTATACCGGATCCGGTTCAGAATCGATCGATACGATGATCCGTATGGTCTGGCGCTATTGGGATTTGATGGAGCAACCCCAGCGTAAACTCATCATTGCACGACAAAATGCATACCACGGATCTACCGTAGCGGGCGCGAGCCTCGGTGGCATGAAACTGATGCACAGCCAGGGCGGTAGCCTTGGCAACATTGCCCATATTGAGCAACCCTACTGGTTTGGCAGCGACCATTCGATGTCACTGGATGACTTTGGATTACACGCCGCTCGTGAATTGGAAAAAAAGATCGAGGAGGTTGGCGCGGATAAGGTCGCGGCTTTCGTCGGTGAGCCGATTCAGGGTGCGGGCGGAGTTATTGTACCGCCGGACACTTATTGGCCGGAAATTCAGCGTATCTGCGACGAACACGGCATTCTCCTCATCACCGACGAAGTTATCTGCGGCTTCGGTCGACTCGGCGAATGGTTTGGTGCCGACTACTATGGCGTGAAGTCCGATTTGATGACCTTTGCGAAGGGCGTGACGTCTGGTTATTTGCCGCTCGGTGGCGTCATGGTCGGTGATCGCGTTGGCGATGTACTGATCGATAAGGGCGGCGAGTTTTATCATGGCTTCACTTATTCCGGTCACCCGGCGTCCTGTGCAGTCGCTATTGAAAACGTGCGCATCATGCAGCGAGAAAATCTTGTTACACGCGTGCGCGATGACATTGGCCCTTACCTACAAGAGAAATGGGCGGCACTTGGCGAGCATCCACTGGTCGGTGAAACCCGCATGGTTGGCCTTATGGGCGCCTTCGAGTTGGTCAAGGACAAAGATTCACTCACGCGATTTGACGAAGATGACAGCGCTGGCACGATTTGCAGAGATTTTCTGATCAATAACGGTCTCGTTATGCGGGCGGTCGGTGATACGATTGTGACCGCGCCTCCTTTGACGATATCGCATGCTGAGGCAGACGAGCTTATCGAGACAGCCTGGAAGTGCCTCGACCTCACTCAGCAAGCCCTCTGAATTTTTGGATAGTGTTATGACTTTAAAAAAAGCAGCAGACAACGCATTTCTTCGTGAGTCTCTCTACGGAACCCTCATGGAGCCGACAAATGCTGGTGCACTTTCATTTATGCGCCGCAAATACACGCGCGATCTAACTGGCGTTGATCTTGTGGTAACAGGTGTTCCATTCGATACCGCGACCACTAATCGGCCGGGCACACGATTTGGCCCACGAGGGATTCGTGCAGCATCCTCGGGCATAGCCTGGATGCGTCCGTATGGTACTGAGATTGATCCTTTCGATAAGCTTGCCGTTGTCGACTACGGCGATTGCCACTTCGATTTCGGTCGACCTGAAACGGTGCCAGACTCCATCCAGGCACATGCGAGCAGCATTATTGACCAGGGTCCCGGGCTGTTGACTCTCGGTGGCGATCATTTTATCTCGTGGCCACTTTTGAAGGCGCACGCCAAGAAACATGGAAAGCCCCTGTCGTTACTGCACTTTGATGCGCATAGCGATACTTGGGACGACGAGGAAGGTCGCATCGATCACGGCACGATGTTTTTTCATGCCGCTAAGCAAGGATTTGTCGATCCTGAAAAGTCCGTGCAAATCGGGTTGCGAACGACCAATGACGATACGCTTGGTTTTAATATTTTCGATGCGCCCTACGTACATACGCAAGGTGTCGAAAAGGTTATCGCCGCAACCAAGAAAATCCTTGGTGATAACCCCGTTTACCTCACTTTCGATATTGACTGTCTTGATCCAAGCTACGCGCCAGGCACTGGCACACCGGTTTGCGGTGGACTAACAACTGCTCAAGCAATCGCGATCTTACGCGGAATGCTCGGCATTAATGTTGTCGGTATGGATATAGTCGAAGTGGCGCCAATTTATGACGTTGGAGAGATCACTTCATTGGCAGGCGCAACCTTGGCGATGGAGATGGTTAATCTGTATGCCAATCGACCGGGCGCCTAACGACCTGATCGCTGAGAATCAATGCAAGATTCTTTGAATTCTAAATTCCTCGACGCCGCGATTGAAGAAGCGGAGAAAGGTCTGGCCGAGGGCGGAATACCCATTGGATCGGTGCTCGTTATCGACGGCAAAATAGTCGGTCGCGGGCACAACAAACGAATTCAATCCGGTAGTCCGGTACTGCATGCCGAAATGGATTGCTTCGAGAACGCAGGTCGACTGGGAGCGAACGATTACCAGCGGGCCGTTCTCTACTCAACTCTATCGCCCTGTGATATGTGCAGTGGCGCAATTTTGCTCTATAAAATTCCAACGGTCGTCATTGGTGAAAACCGAACTTTTCAAGGGCCGGAAGATCACTTGCGTGCGCGTGGTGTTGAGATACAACTGATCGACAATGCAGTATGCATTTCCCTGATGGAGTCGTTCATTAAGAACAATCCGTCACTGTGGAACGAAGACATCGGTGAGTAAGGAATCACTTTGAAAATTTGGGTTGATGCTGACGCATGTCCTGTCGTCATCAAAGAAATTATATTCAGAGCGGCAAAACGCACCAGCACACATACGATGCTGGTGGCAAACCAGCACATCCGCGTGCCGCCGTCACCGTTTATTAAATCAATTCAGGTAGCTTCGGGCTTCGACGTTGCCGATGACGAAATTGTTGCGCGCATGTCGGCGGGGGATTTGGTCATTACTGCTGATATACCGCTTGCAGCCGAAGTCGTTGAGAAAGGAGGGCACGCGCTGAACCCTCGGGGTGAGCTATATACGACGGAGAATATTAAGGCGCGCCTGAACATGCGTGACTTCATGGATACGATGCGTGGCAGTGGAATACAGACTGGCGGACCAAAAGAAATGAATCAAAGTGAGCGACAGGCTTTCGCGAATGCGCTTGATCGCATGCTAGCGCAGCAGTTGAAATCCGACTGATTCCCGGATTCCATTATTAAAAGAAATAGAGGGCATTTAGATAGATCGTTCTCAACAGGATGCAAATCGTGACGCCGTAAACCATTACGTTACGAACACGTAGCCGGGCAACTGCTAGCACCGGAATAGCGTAAAGCGGTTGTACGGTATTGGTCCACGATTCACCGGTCGTGAGGACCATCAAAACCTGAGGAATGTCTGCGGCGAGTTGCAGTGCTGTTGCAATACGGAAAAACGTGAGGAATATCGCGACGACGAGTGGATCAGGCATCCAGCGGTCGGCGAAGCGTACGAAAAAACGGGTAGCCGGTCTTAATATTGCGTGCCCCTTTTTATGGTACGAACAAAAGATGTGTATTTTCCGGCTTTCGAACCTGCACCGCTCGAGCAATGCTCCGATCAGGTTAGCAAAAATTGACCAGCAGCACTAAATGGCCGTAGATCCAGAACCGTGACACTAAAAAGTCGGCGGAGTACAGGCGGACACAATCAGACAATCTTCGTTGCCGGTGTTTCTAAACCGATGCGGCAACTTGCTGCTGAATCGGTACGCGTCACCCGCAGATAGCGTACGTACCTGTTCGCCGACGGTCACCTCCAATCGGCCTTTGATAATGATTCCACCTTCCTCTGCGTCGTGACTGAACATAGATTGCCCGGTGTCGGCGCCTGGTTCGTAACGCTCGTACAAAATCTGCAACTGGCTATTGCTCAAGTCGCTACCAATCTGCAAATAGGAAATTGGACCTGTACTGATTTCGGAGAGTTCGTCATGACCGTAGAAATATTTGCCGTCGGTCATTGAATCGGCGGCGAAAAACTCGGCAAATGATACGCCCAGGGATTCGAGAATACGCTTCAGAAGACCCATCGACGGATCGGTTCGGCCGTTTTCGATTAATGAGATGGTCGCATTGGACACGCCGGATGCCTTTGCCAGCTTGCGCTGGGACAGACTCTTTGAGGTGCGCAAGTGAATTAACCTCAGACCAATATTTTCCATTCGTCGCCTAAGTGTTGAATTGTTAAATATATTCAACGAATTTAAGCAGATTTCTTATTAAAACAACAGCTTATTTAGAATTGTTTAAATATTGTTAACTGATAGTCCTTCAAGTATTCTGGGTGGCTGAAAGACACTAATCAGGCTTTGCACCGTGCGGCGGCAGGGCCACTTTGATTTCGTTCGCCACCAATCCGCTTAATTTCTCTGAGATTGCTATGGAGCTCAGTTATGACTGACAACACTGTAAGACAACTGAAGACCGACCTTCCGGATCTTGAATCTTATTGGATGCCGTTTACCGGCAATCGCTATTTCAAGGAAAATCCGCGGATGATTGCGCGTGCGGAGGGTATGTACTGCTACACAACCGATGGTAAGAAATTGCTTGATGGTGTCGCGGGTCTCTGGTGCTGCAACGCCGGGCATTGCAATCCGAAAATTGTCGAGGCAATCAAGGCGCAAGCTGAGAAATTGGATTATTCGATGGCGTTTCAGTTGGGCCACCCAACTGTTTTTGAGCTGGCCAATCGATTGACCGATCTCGCGCCGGACGGTCTGGATTATGCGTTCTTCGTAAATTCAGGTTCGGAAGCGGTGGATACCGCGCTGAAAATGGCGTTGGCCTATCACCGCACCCGCGGGGATGCTGCACGTACTCGGTTTATTGGACGCGAAAAAGGCTATCACGGTGTTGGCTTCGGCGGCATTTCCGTCGGTGGTTTGTCACCGAACCGAAAAATGTTTGGCACGATGTTGCCCGGCGTTGATCATTTACCGCATACGCATAACATCGAGAAAAACGCGTTCTCCAAGGGGCTTCCACAGTGGGGCGGACACCTTGCTGACGAACTGGAAAACATCATTGCGCTGCATGATGCTTCAACGGTCGCCGCAGTTATCGTTGAACCCATTGCGGGATCCGCGGGCGTTTTATTACCGCCCAAAGGATATCTACAACGTCTTCGCGAAATTTGCGATAAGCACGGCATTCTCCTGATCTTTGATGAGGTAATTTGCGGCTTCGGTCGTACCGGCGACACGTTCGGTGCGGCTCGGTTTGATGTCACTCCAGACCTGATGACATTGGCTAAAGGATTGACCAGCGGCACGGTCCCGATGGGAGGCGTACTGGCGTCCAAACATATCTATGACACATTCATGACCGGCCCGGACGGTGCGATTGAATTTTTCCATGGCTATACGTATTCGGGACACCCTCTGGCCGCCGCTGCAGCTTGTGCCGCGTTGGATGTTTATGTTGACGATGGTTTATTCGAACGTGCCGCCAGCATGGAAGGCAAATTTTCGGACGCCCTACATAGCCTCAAGGGTGAGCCAAATGTCATCGACGTTCGCAGCATCGGCCTTATCGGTGCGGTAGAGCTCGAGTCGATCGATGGGCAGCCGACAGCGCGCGCGATGTCAATATTCCGTGAATGTTATGACAATGGCGTGATCGTGCGCACGACAGGCGACACATTGGCATTTTCTCCGCCGCTTATCATTAATGATGCGGAGATTGAAATGATGATCGAAACTGTTAGAACTGCGCTACGCGCACAATAATTCAAGGCAGAACACGCATGGCAGAAAAAGCAATAAATCTCAACGCGATTAGGAATGTTACTAATTGGGTAAACGGCGAACTGGTCGATACCCACTCCGATCGTTGGATCGACGTTTTCGATTCAGCAACAGGCGAGAAATGTGCGCAGGTTGTAATGTCAACGGAGGCAGATGTTGACGTCGCGCTTGCGGCTGCCAAGGCAGCGCTGCCGGGTTGGTCGAACACGCCGGTACTGCGACGTGCCCGCGTCATGTTCAAGTTGAAGGAACTGATCGAACGTGATCGAGCCGAAATCGCTGCGTTAATCAGTCAAGAACACGGCAAGGTCTTACACGACGCAGACGGGTCAATTCAACGTGGCCTTGAGGTCGTCGAGTTTGCCTGCGGTATTCCACATTTGCTCAAAGGCGATTACAGCGATCAAGTCGGCACAGGCGTTGATACTTACTCGATGCGTAAACCGGTTGGTGTTTGCGTTGGTATTACACCTTTTAATTTCCCCGCAATGGTGCCGATGTGGATGTTCCCGTTGGCCATTGCTTGCGGTAACACGTTCATCTTGAAGCCATCAGAGAAAGATCCGAGTTGCGCATTGAAGTGGGCCGAGTTGCTGCATGAAGCCGGTCTACCGCCAGGCGTGTTTAACGTCGTCCAGGGTGATCATGTTGCCGTTAACTCGTTACTGAATGATGACCGCGTGTCTGCAGTAAGTTTTGTCGGCTCCACGCCGGTGGCAGAGCATGTTTATAAGACCGCTTCAGAGAACGGCAAGCGAGTGCAGGCCTTGGGTGGTGCAAAAAATCATTTGGTCGTAATGCCGGATGCGGATATGGATCAGGCAGCTGATGCATTGGTGGGTGCCGGTTACGGTTCTGCCGGTGAGCGTTGCATGGCAATTTCTGCGATTGTTGCCGTTGGCGATTCTGCTGAGCCTTTGCTGGAAAAACTATTGCCTAGAATTGCCGCATTGAATATTGGCACGGGCATGGACAACAACAACGATATGGGCCCACTCATTACAGCCGAACATCGCGACAAAGTTCGCTCCTACATCGACATTGGTGAAGAAGAGGGCGCGACAGTGGTGGTCGACGGCCGAACACATGAGATTAATGAGTCGCCCGGATACTTTCTAGGACCCACGCTTTTTGATCACGCGACGCAAGACATGCGCGTTTATAAAGAGGAGATTTTCGGCCCCGTACTGGCCATGGTTCGTGTCGAAACTTTCGACGAGGCTATGCAGCTGATCAATGAACACGAATACGGTAACGGCACTGCAATATTTACACGCGATGGCGATGCAGCACGAGAATTTGCGAACGGCATTGAAGTCGGCATGGTTGGCATCAATGTTCCGATTCCGGTGCCGCTTGCCTTCCATAGCTTTGGTGGCTGGAAGCGATCATTGTTCGGTGACATGTCGATCTACGGGCCAGAGGGTGTGCGCTTTTATACACGTCTAAAAACCGTTACGTCGCGCTGGCCAACGGGTATTCGAGCGGGCGCCGATTTCTCAATGCCAACAATGTAGCAAGCGGCGACATGCCCTCCGGTCTGGAACAATGACCACCAGAAACCTACTGCAGTCGTACGAGGATTGGTCGCGCAATGGCTGCTCCCTGGTGCTTGCAACCGTCTATGAAACCGCCGGTTCAACTTACAGCAAGGCCGGCGCTCAAATGCTCATCACGGACGATGGTCGATTTCGTGGGATGCTGTCGGGCGGTTGTTTGGAGGGCGATCTTGCAGAACGCGCGAAGGTTGTTGCTGAATCTGGCGCATCGCAAACCGTAACCTACGATCTCGCGGCGAACGATAGTGAATTGTGGGGCTTGGGCGTTGGATGTGACGGGCTCATGAGGATATTTCTACAACCGCTGTCGGCAGAGAATCAATACGAACCGTTTGCAACTATTGCGAAAGGCTTACAAGGCGATGTTGATGAAATAATTGTTACGGTTGTGGCTTCTGATATCGACGCGCTCAAACCGGGTGCGACCTTGGTGTCAGTAAACGGGGTAGATGCATTTAACGATGCGCCGACCGCGTTCGTCGCGGATTTTCAAGCGGCAACAGCGTCCGTTTCTCTGCAGAATAAATCCTCTCTCGAGAAAATTAACGGCGACACTGGCGCGGCAACCCTGCTTTGCTCGCGTTTATCGCCACCGCCGTCCGTTCTAGTCCTTGGTGCGGGCCTTGATGCAGAACCGGTGGTGCGATTTGCCGCGGAGTTGGGCTGGCGGGTGACGCTACAGGATCACCGGTCCGCCTATATTGATGCGGGTAGTTTTGATGATGCAGAACACGTTATGTGTGTCCCCGTTGGCACCGTGTCAGAAAAACTGGATTTGAATCGTTTTTCCGCGGCCATCGTGATGAGTCACCATCTGACGAGCGATAGGCAGTATCTCGCCCAACTTGTAGACAGTCGGATTCCGTTTGTCGGGTTACTGGGGCCATCGAGTCGGCGGCAAAAGTTGTTAGGTGAGCTTGGCGAAAAAGCGGCCGATATCGAAGATCGACTACAAGGTCCGGCAGGTATAGATCTCGGCGGTCGCGGGCCCGCCGCTATTGCGCTATCGATCGTGGCCGGTGTACAGCAGGCAATGATCCGAGCAGAGTAGACCTAGCCCCCGGACTATTCATGAATGCACTCGCGCCCGCGCTTGATCCTTGTTTGCACACGGTATTTTCTTTCCTCGGGAATACAGCCGGTATTCGGCTCGGTCAGAAATTCCCGTGTGCAAACAATGCTCTGCCCAATCATCGCGGTGATTCATGAATAGTCCGGGCTAGGCTGCTGCCGATTTGGTCTCGCCAGGCAGGAATGTTTGGATGATCAGTTCAGTTAGCTCCTCAAGCGTTTCATCAGAACTAAAATCGATATTACTTGTGCTCTTGAGCTCCAATGCCAGTGCAATAAGCCCGCCGGATGATACTCGGATCATGTTATAGATTATCTGTGGATTGCCGGGGCGCACGACGCCCTTATCCTGCAATTCGGCGATGTATCCTGACGAAGCTTCGGACAATGGCTTAAGGAACTTTTCGCTCAGCCAGTCAAGTCGCGAGCTCGGATTGCTCGACTCCTGGAAGATGATCTTGTGCAACGCAGGTTTACTGGCTGCGTAGTAGATATAAATCCTGATCATCGAAGCAAAGCGAGCTTTCGGACAGGCATTTACGTTCTCAGCCTGAGTTGCCTTCAATGCATCGATGAAATCAGCGAAGATATATTTAACTGCGGAACGCCACAGACGATCTTTGTTGCTGAAATGATACGTAATCAACGGATGATGGACACCCGCTCGCGCCGCGATGTCTCGAGTGGACGTCCCGGCGAAACCGCTTTCGGAGAAGGCGTCCAGTGCGGCATCCAGCAATTTTTGTTTGGTTCTAAGACTACGCTTTTGTTGTTTTCGTGGAGACTTTTCAGGGCGGTCACTCATAGTGATAGCCTTTTGTATATCATTTACCACATATAGAGTAACCGCTAAGCAGTAATTGGTCCACTTTGGATTATCTTGCGATCGGGGAAATAATGCTCTATTGCAGATCGAACGCTAATCGGACACCGCTTCTTTTCTCAACAGCCACACCGTTCTCAACCGTTGGCTCGAAGCGCCACTTCTCGACCGCATCAATCGCCGCGAGGTCAAATGTTGTGCCCGGATTTGAGAGAGATACTGTTGCGTCGCGCACACGACCTTCCGTTGTCACGGTGAAAGTGACGTCGACCGAGCCAGTGACACCACGACGACGAGCTGAACGTGGATATTCGGGCCCGACGTAATTGGTACGAGTAAGTCGACTAATCGCGACCATCTCTGTTTCCGCGGGCTGTGCGGCCGTCTGCGGTTGAGGATTTTGGTTCATCGCTACGGGTTGTCTGACTGTCGCGGGTGATCGTTCAACCGGGATGGATTGTTGCTCTGCGGGCACGTCGCTGCCGCTCGCAGAATTGGGAAGCCCAAAGGTGGCCGCGTTGTTGGTGCTCTCGACGCTCGCGGCAATCGGAGCGATCAGTGTTTTCTGCGCAGCTGCTGAGCTTGTCACCGGTTTCGCAATCGCAGGGATTGCTGCCCCA
>JABIUH010000235.1 GCA_018701055.1 Woeseia sp.
CCATACGGCGGTATCCGCCGATGTCCCGAGAGGAGATTCGCCTTTAGCGCTTCCAGGAATCGGACACGTCTTATCACACCGTTACCACCGTGCATCTGACCGGTTCCGCCCGAACCCTTGCGAATGGAAAACGATTCCAAAATGACCGGAAAGCGCCATTCCAGAATTTCCGGATCAGTCAATCTCGAATTTGTCATGTGGGTATGCACAGCGTCTGTTCCGTGACCTTCATGTGTCGCGCCAGATCCACCACAGATTGTCTCGTAGTATTGATGAACATCATTGCCAAAGATGAAATTGTTCATGGTCCCTTGACTCGCTGCGGCAATACTCAAGGCGCCAAACAGCGTGTCCACGAGCACTTGTGCTGTCTCGGTGTTTCCGGATATGACGGCGCCCGGATATTGCGGATTGATCATCGATTTTTCCGGGATAATGATATCAAGGGGTTTCAGGCAGCCTTCATTTAGCGGAATATTGTCAGCGGCCAAACATCTAAACGTATATAAAACAGCGGCTTTTACGACGGCCGCTGGGGCATTGAAATTGCCAGGGTGCTGCGGACTGGTACCAGTGAAATCAACCACTGCCTCACGTTTTTACTGGTCGACCACAATTGATACTGAGATCTGATTGCCGCAATCCATTTCATAAGTGAATTCACCGCCTTCGAGAGTGCTTAAGACGCGCCGGACAGATTCCTCGGCATTATTCTGGATGTGCTGCATGTAGGCATGCACCGTTGTGACGCCATAGTGATCTACCATTTTGCCAAGTTCTATTGCACCTTTTTCACAAGCGGCCAACTGCGCTTTGAAATCGGCGATATTCATTTTGGGATTGCGGGCAGGCCACGGTCCACTGCTTAGTAATTCGTGAATCTCGCGTTCGCGAAAATGATCGTTCTCCACCAGTTTGAAGTTATCGATAACGATACCTTCTTCTTCGATGCTGGTGGAGTCAGCGGGTGCCGACCCGGGCGTCGTGCCTCCAATATCGGTGTGGTGTCCACGTGACGCCGCATAGAACAGTAGCTCGTTGTCGTCAGAAAAAATCGGCTTGATGATCGTCACATCCGGAAGATGCGTGCCCCCATTGTAGGGTGCGTTGAGGATGTAAGCGTCGCCTGGCCAAATTTCGCCGTGGCGCTCTTTTATCACTGTTTTAATGCTCTCGCCCATCGAGCCAAGATGAACCGGCATATGCGGCGCGTTCGCGATCAGCGCGCCGTCAGGGTCGAAAATCGCGCACGAAAAATCCAGTCGTTCTTTTATATTGACGGATTCGGCAGTATTTTCGAGAACAAGCCCCATCTGCTCCGCCACCGACATGAACAGATTGTTGAAGATTTCCAACATCACGGGATCAACCTCGGTGCCGAGCGCTTTTGCGTCTTTGCGAGGCAGGTATCGCTCAAGGATGATGTTGTTATCCGTTGTAATGATGCATTGCCAGCCAGGCTCGACGACAACTGTACTGGTAGGATCGAGAACGACGGCCGGGCCTTTGATCGGGTTGTTAACGGATAGATCGTCGCGGCCGTAGAATGGCGTTTCTCTCCATTCATCATCCATGAAGCAGCTCATCTTTGGGGCTGTTCGACTGCTTTCTTTATCCTCGACGTTGTTCTTTGCGATGGCCGACGGATTCGCAGCGGCGATTACTTCGACCTCCACGGACTCTACGATCATCTCTTTTTCAGTAGAGATAAAACCGAAGCGCATCTGGTGAAATTTCTCGAACTGATTAATGACTTCTTGAATGCTCGACTGTTTGACGACGAGCGCCGTATCCGAACCTTGATAGCGAATATGTAGTTGGCGTTTAAATCCAAGATCTGCACAATCTTCGCCCTGACGCCTTATTTCATCGACGCCTTCCTGTTGCAGCCGGTCGAGTACTGCTTCAAGGCTGTTGAGACATGCAACGTTTAATACGCTTTCTACTGCTTCCTGGCGTCCTATTACAGTGTCAGCCAGCCCCATCCCATATGCAGAAAGAACGCCGGCAAAAGGATGTATCAGGATTCGCTTCATTGCCAGGGTATCGGCAACGAGGCAGGCGTGTTGGCCGCCTGCACCTCCAAAGCAACTAAGCGTGTATTCGGTGATGTCGTAACCGCGCTGTACTGAGATTTTTTTGACGGCATTTGCCATGTTTTGCACGGCAACGTCAAGAAACCCTGCAGCAACTTCTTCTGGTCTGCGTTGATTGCCTGACGTGCGCTCTATTTCGGCTGCGAGTTCGCCGAACTTGGTGCGAACAATTTCAGCATCAAGGGCTTCATTCGATTCCGG
>JABIUH010000502.1 GCA_018701055.1 Woeseia sp.
ACATCAACGTATCGATGTCCAGACCCTTTGCGCCGAGAATTTCGCCGATCAATGCGATTCGATTTCGATTGCGGCACCCGAGCTGGAGGATCGGACTAAACCCTGCTTCTTTGGCGACAGCCGCTGCAAACGAGGGCGACATATGCGGCTGACCATACTGATTGTCGGTAAAGAGCAAACCATCGACCGTACCGGCAAGAATTCCTGCATCGGCGATAATCGATTCACGGCTGGATGTCGGTACCAACGGCAACTCAGCCGCGACAACGAAATCCTTTTGGCGTAAGGCGTCTCTAAAAGACATCAAATTAATTCTCTCATGCGTTCCAAATGGACAGATCAGATTTTGGAGTCAACGCAAATAAGCGTTGCTAACCGCCATCAATCTGTTTGCCTTTTCAATGTGCAGCTAATCATATGGCCAGACTTCTAGACCATGCACAGCATTACGAATGTCCATCGAAAGGTTAACTGTGGCGGCGGTTAAATCAGCTTCCAAATCATAAAGTGAAATCGTCGACGGTGACGATCCGCCTGCAATCAATTTATCGTTAACCGCACATAGACCACGCCCAAAGGCCTGACGCGCAATCTTCGAATCGTCAATATTTGTGAATCTGATTTCCGACTCCGGATACTCTTTGACGGAAAATTCCTGGCTTCTTCCATCTCGTCCGACGTAACGAACCGCATTATTTGCTGTGTCGTTAAACAACACACCCTCTCGAAAGGGTTGCGCGTTGTGCGATCCGGTTGGCAACGAACAAACTGTCGAGACCTCATACTGCTGGTTAAGGTGTAGCAGCGCCGGCGTCATCAGTCCGCTAAAATAAATACCGGTCGCATTCACAAAAACACTATTAACGTGGAAATTATTCATCGAACGTGGGCCTGTATCGGAGCGCGGCTCAAAAGTATGGCCACCCCATTTGCGATCGATTTCCATTAAGTGAAAACCCCAAACGAACGCCTTTTGGTCAAGGTCAAACGCTATCAAGCTATCGAAGCCGGTAGATGTGAGAAATAGAATTCGATCATGGCGCGAAATCTCGTGGCAATGATGTAAATAGCGATTGCGATATGACGCTGAAATGTTGAAATCACGGTCATAGCAAAAAAGTTCGTCACTTGCGGCCACATAAATGTCGTCACCGTCGAATGCAATACCACGCAGGCCGCGATCCGCACCACGTCCTTCGAAATTGATATCGCCAGAATTCCAATCGACATGCTGTTGGCCAGCTTGCTCTTCAAAATTGATTGTAAAAATACCGCCATGGCTTTCGCCTTGCTGGCTGCCTCGGACCACTGACGTGGCGACTAACGTCGGAAGTTTCTGGCTCATACGATAGGGGCAATCCTTATTACTGAGTAGAAACCGCGGATACTCGCAGAAAACAGTATGGCGCGGTCGAAATATTGATGCGGCAGACAGGATATTCGATCCGGGGATCTTCTGACTAGTCCGCCTACGTGGAAATCAGTACAAATCAGATCGCTGCGCTCCCCGCGAATCCCCGTCAGTTAGTATTCCTGTAGATCAAATGACGAAAATCAAGTATTCACAACTTTCCCGCCGTCTCGAGAACCTGCGAAATAGCATCAATATTCTCTGACACAACAAAATTAACACCGGACACACCGGGAATCGTTGCAATATCGGCGACAAGCTTCCCACATAGATTGATGCCGTCGCTCGACGTGAAAGTCCCTGATGTAAATCGATCCACCCAATCGGGTGGAATTAGAGTTCCGCGGCGGTGTTCACGAAACCAGGCCGCGATCTCGGGTGATGTCATTACTGCAACACTCACAATCACACTTAGTCGCTGCAACAACTTCTGAGATATCAATGCGGCCATATAACGCCGCAGAATATTCACGTCGACGCAAATCTGCGTGAAGACCAATTGTGCGCCGCTGGTGGCCTTGGCCATCAACTCTTCTGGAACCCAATCCGGTGCAGGATCATGCACTGCCGCCGACGTCGCAATTAAGAAATCGCTGCCCCCGTTGACGCCTTCGTCGTCATCAATCATCCTTGCGGATGCGATCAAATCTTTCGCGTCAGTATCAGTTACGGCCATTGGTCGTGGCTGAAATCCCTCTGGTAGTGCCCCGCCTCTTATCAGCAACAGGCTATCCACACCCAGAGCACGAGCCCCGAGAAGCTCGCCCAAAAGGGCAACTCGATTTCTATTCCTGCAGCTCAATTGAAGAATCGGATTGTAATCGCCGCTTTGCAAAATATTGGCAGCAGCCAGCGGCGTCATATGCGGCTGGCCATATTGATTGTCCGTCAGCAAAATCCCATCGATGCCATCGCCCAGGCGCTGTGCATCGCTCAATAACGTCTTGCGCGAAGAATCAGGCTTCAACGGAAGTTCGGCGGTGACAACGAAGTCTTTGGTTTGAAATGCTTTTTTGAAAGACATAGTCGAGATCGTATTACTAAGCGAATGAAGACGCAGAGTAGTCGCTGGACGGGGCCCAAACAAGACCACGCCGGGAAACACTCTATCTAGTGATCGGTTTCCGCCGAAGTATGCGGCCATACCTCAAGACCATGAATTGCATTACGAATATCCATAGACATGTTGACCGAAGCCACCACCTGATCGGCCTCGAGATCGTAGAGTGTAATTGTTGAGGGCGAAGATCCCCCTGCAATAAAACGATCATCTACTACACAAAGTCCGCGTCCGAATGCTTGTCTGGCAATTTTCGAATCGTCGATTCCCGCGAATTCGATCGCCGACTCCGGGTAGGTTTTGATAGAAAATTCCTGATTTCGGCCATCGCGGCCGACATATCGAATCGCATCACTGGCCGTATCATTGAAAATAACGCCGTCGCGAAATCGTCTCGCGTTGTGCGTACCGACCGGTAGAGAGCAAACCTCAGAAACTTCATTTTTTTGATTCAGGTGCAACAAATGAGGAATTCCAAGCCCACTAAAGTAGATGCCGGTTGCATCAACGTACACATTGTTGATATGAAAGTTATTTACGGGTCGCGGTCCATTTTCTGAGCGTGGCTCAAACGTATGCCCACCCCATTTGTCGTCAAACCTCATCAGGTGGAAACCCCAGATGAATGATTTCTGATCCAGGTCGAATGCAAGCAAACTATCGAAGCCTGTAGAAGTAAGGAATAGGAGACGATCCTTGCGTGCTATCTCGTGACAATGACGTAAATATCGATTGCGATGCGACGCCGTAATTTTGAAATCGCGGCTGTAGCAAAACAGCTCGTCGCTTGCGGCTACATGAAGGTCGTCGCCGTCGAATGCGATGCCGCGAAGGCCGCGATCTGCACCGCGCCCCTCGAAATTGATATCAGTGGAATTCCAATCGATATGTTGTTGACCAACCTGGTCTTCAAAGTTGATCGTAAAAATACCACCATGGCTTTCACCTTGTTGGCTACCACGGACCACGGACGTGGCAACAAACGTCGGAAGTTTCTGTTTCATTTGAAAGGGGCGATCCCAGTTACGGATAGGAAGTAGCGTTCGCAGGCAGGCGAACGTAACGAGCTTTGATCCTGCCTACGAAATAGACAGGATATTCGATTTGGGGATCTTCTGACTAGTCCGCAAGCACGAAAATCAGCTTGAGGCTAACCGTCGTCTTCGCTGCAATCGCAATAATGACCCAACTGACAGTAGAGATAAGAACGCCAGGCCCAGCGAGGCCGCCACCACTGTCTGCTGAACTTACCGCAGGCGCAGGAACGGTACCCACGGTAACCTGACCGGAAACGTTGCTGTTCGACATATCCCGGTCAACTTCGTTGGTGGTAACAGAGACACTATAAGACTGCGGCCCAACCGTAATACCCGTAATTTCAAGCGATAGTTGGCCACTCGCCTGTGCGCCAAAAGTCGTTGCATCACAGGTAACAATGGAACGTGAGACGTTGCAGGTACCCGAATCCCAGCTTGCCGTGTCGATCTCTATCCCAGCATTTGGCGTTACCGTCAAGGTGACATCGGTTGCTTGCAGAGGCGCCGAATTGGCTACACCCAGATTTATCGTGGTGCTCTCGTTGGGTTCGACCTGCACTGCATTGGCAACTGTCACGACAATATCGATTGCTGGGTCGATTGTTAAGCGAGCCGTACTCTGATTGTTGTTTGAATTAGCATCACCGTCTGCACTTACGGTCGACGAAAAATCCGCCGTTCCAACCGTTGGTGTTGTGACCGTGACGGTGAGCGTCTCACCTGAACCAGCCGGAACAGTGCCAACACTACAACTAACGTTGCCAGCCCCGCTCGTGCAACTACCTGCACTTACAACGGCACTTTGCATCGACACGTTCGCCGGTATCGAAACATCCACAACTACATTGGCAATATCCCTACGACGCTCCTCCAACGAAAAATATCGAGATCGTCTTCCAACTGTAGATTCGTCAGGTTTTTGGAGCCAGTGTCCGTGATGACAAACGTGATGGGCACTCGGTAGGTGTTGTTACCGATGGATACAACGTCACCGGCAGTCTTTTCAAAGTGCAGATCAGCAGCAGCGGAAGCTTGCGAAGGAAACAGTGCCGTAAACGCGAGCAATAGCAAACCAACTACGAAATACCGTGCGGGTAATTCGCTCAGTCGATAACGCTTGAACAGTGAGCAAGACGCCCACCTACGCGGGGTATTCATCTGCGCCTCTCGTCGCCTGATGCCGGATGTGCACGCAGATCAATCCCTGATCACCGCGATACGCTCCGTTGTCCCTTATATTGTTGTTTTTTCGGGACTTTTTATTATGTGGTCGTGCCCTGCTGCCGTTAGATGCAGCCTGCCTGCTCGACCCGCTTATCAACTGAGTGTAGGGGGATTTTGGTCAAGAAGATACTTATTTTACATAACCTTACATCGCAATCTTCTCGAACATTATCACTAAAGTCTGGAGCGATTGGAGGTTGGGTAAGAACAGGTTAGCCACGGCATGCTCGTCGCGGTTTCCGTCGTCGTGACGGATCAGATGAATAAACACAGGATTCGTTCGGGCGACAATTTACATGGGTCAACATGGGCGACACGAATTTTAAATCCACATCGCAGTGCGGAGCGCACCTAGATGAATTGCTTCGTCAGTTGACCGGCAACTTCCCGTTGCCGGCCCTTCGGGCGAACGTCGTTCGTCCTAAATCGCTCCCGTCGATTTAGTCGTTCCTCGAAAAAACGGGAGGGGGTCTTCGCGATGACGAATCTTTCGTCATCGCGAAGCACCAGATGGTTAAACGCGTTATTCGATCAGGTTACCGTTTGCATTGATCAACAAGAGCGACGCGCAGCGATCCAATTTTCTAACTAAGACGAATTGGCAAGTCTCGAACGCGCGTACCCGTTGCCGCATAAACAGCGTTGCCTATTGCTGGCGCAACTGCGATCAAAGGTGGTTCGCCCAGGCCCATCGGAAACTCATCGCTCTCAACAAACTTGATATCAAGCTCTGGTACGTCGGCCATTCGGAGTGGCGTATAAGTGTTGAGGTTTTGATCTTTAACCTCGCCACCCACGAATTCCGTTCCTTCATGCAAGGCAAGACTAACCCCCCACAGAGTGGCACCTTCCGCTTGCGCCATCGCACCATCCGGATGCACAACAGTTCCGCAGTCAATCGTCTGCCAGATCTTCTTCACGGTTATCGCATTAGTGTCTGGATCAACTGCGATGTGAGCAACACATGCCGTCCAGGTCGGATTTGGACGTTCCTGCCCTTGCGAGATAGCGACACCCATGCCTTCATTCTCAGGAAGATCGCCACCCCATCCGGAACGTTCCGCAACGTCCCGAAGGACATCAGCGAGGCGCGAGGAGCCGCCGACCGAGTTTGGCGCACTGCCGGCGTTTTTGCCCGCAGCATCCAGTCGCGCCAGACGAAACTCGACCGCGTCTTCGCCCATTTTTTCCGCCAGCTCGTCCATGAACCCTTCAACGCCCCAGGATATCCACCCCGGACCGACCGCGCGTAGCCATCCTGGTTGAAACGTTCGCTGCGCCAAATCATTGTTGATCGCTCGTACTCGGTGACTGGGCAACGTATACCAATGATCCGAGCCACTCGCCGAGAATGTATCGAACTTGCCATTGCCATCAACGCCATCCGCCAAGAATCCAGGCGCCATCGTTAATGTTGGCCACCCGGCGGCGATTGCGTGTTCTATTCCAGTTAGCTCGCCATCAGCATCAAAAGACGCGTCGAGTTGGGCCACCGACGGTGAGCGTGCGCAGTCAAAACGACTGTCCTCTGCACGTTGAAAAACCAATTTGACTGGCCGACCGAGTTCTTTCGCGGCAATCGCGGCGGGAATCATTTGATCGCCAAACAAACGGCGACCGTAGCCGCCACCCAAATAGTATTGATGAATCACAATGGCGGACTCTTCAACCTCGAGCGCTGTCGCCAAATACGGCAATATCAACGACTGCCATTGGTTGCCAGCGTGAATGTGATACACGCCGTCCACAAATTCGACCAAAGCGTTTTGCGGTTCGAGCGTGAAATGCAATGCGGTATTTGTGCGATAAATTGCGCTAAGCGTTTCAGCCGCACCCTCGCGGGCTGCAGCGACATCACCATCGTCTACTACTAAAACGCCAGACGAACGGTCAGCCGCAAGTTTTTCGCCTTCCGCCAGAATGTGAGCTTCCGTCACACCCGCTGTCGGTCCTGCCGCCCAATCCACTTCAACAGCGCTGGATGCCTTCATTGCTGCGGGAAAACTCTCCGCAATAACGAGCGCCCAACCCTGCACAGTGTCACTCGGATCACTAATTTGAATCGTTTGCAGATAACCCGGAATGTCGCCAGCGCCACTGTCATCTATCGAATTGATTGTGCTGCCGTAACGGGTTGGCGGAATCAATGGGTGCGCATAGACCATGTCGGGTAGTTCCGTATCCAGTCCGTACACCGCCGCGCCTTCGGTTTTTTCTGGAATATCGAGCGCCGCTGTTGCCTTGCCAATAAGCGTTCTATCCGCTGCCGCTTTGACTGGCATTGCCGCCATTTCTTCGTCATTAATCACGCGACTGATGTCACCCGTGGCAACAATCTCAGCGAACGAGACAGATTGGTCACCCGCGATCACATTGCCATTCTCAGCAGTGCAAGCGGCCACTTCTACACCAAGCAGCTTCGCGCCAGCCTCGAGCAACACCGTACGTCCGGCGGCACCTGCTTGCGACAACATCGTGAATGACGTAACCACCGACCACGAGCCACCAGTGACCATGTAGCCCCACTTGGGATCTGTATCGACATGATCAATCGAGACGCGGCTCCAGTCAGCGCCCAGTTCATCCGCAACAATTCGCGCGAGTGCGGTGCCCACATGCTGGCCCATCTCGGCTTTAGCAATGTTTATCTTGACGTCACCGGTGCCACTGATCTCAAACCAAACGGCTGGAGAAAAACGATTGCTGGCGCCCGCTGCCATCAGATCAACGGCGGCCTCTTCACTACTGCAGCCAGGCAAAACGCTGCCGAGCCCCATCACTAAGGTCGTTCCTGCAGTACCGGCCAGAAAGGTGCGACGAGTCATTGGTATTTTCTGATCTTTGATTCCCATGTCTATGCTCCCCCGCCGTTCGCCGCGCTTTTGATGGCTTTGCGTATTCGCGTATACGCCATACAACGACACAAATTGCCGTTCATCGCAGCATCGATATCTGCGTCGCTTGGATTCGAGTTCTTGGAGAGCAGATCTGCCGCCTGCATGATCTGACCCGATTGGCAGTAACCACATTGCGGAACTTGTTCGTCGACCCATGCAGTCTGCAACGCTTTGCTCGCGTCTGATTCAATACCTTCAATCGTTGTGACCGTCATGCTTTCGACGGCGCTCACCGGTGTTACGCATGATCGTGTTGCGGTTCCGTCCAGGTGAACGGTGCATGCACCGCACATCGCAATGCCACAGCCGAACTTCGTTCCTTTGAGTTTAAGTTCGTCGCGTATTACCCAAAGTAGCGGTGTGTCTGGTGGGCTATCGGTGCTAACGGTTTCACCGTTCAGTTCGAACTGAATCATGTTTTGTCCCCAATGCTTGTCAACGCAGACATCGACCCACCATTTGGCACGGCCTGTCGACTCGAAGTGACACTATTCTAGCCGCAACAAAGGATGAAGGGAAAATTTTAGGAACGGAAATGAGGCGAGAGTATGCTCGCGTCGCAGTCGGGGTCAGAGTAATACTCTGATCCTATTGGGAATTTTCTTAGCCGGAACACATCAGTGCTTATGGATTACCAGCACTCATCCCTGGTAACGCCGGCATCCGCACCAACAACGTCTTTAAGGCCCCTATTCGAAAACGTCAATGTGCCGCACTTGTCATCCGCCTGCGGACCTATCGGTGCGGCCTGGAGCAAGTAAGTAGAAACAGTCGTTCCAGCGGCAATCGTTAAGTTATACGTCGGCGTGCTGCCGTCAACAGGACAAGTTCCTGCGAATATTGTCGGCGTACCTGAAGGCGTGCCGCCAGGCCCGGCACCGAGATACGACCCCGTTACGGTGAAGTGACGCTCCATCGCACCACTGAGACTTACCAGCGCGCCAGCGCAATCTGCCCTGCGTGTTTGTTGTATTTGATTGGTGTATGAGGGATACGCAATCGATGCGATGATGCCGATGATCACAACAACAATCATCAACTCGATAAGGTTTACACCTTTTTGCTTATGCAAGCCGCCATTGGCAGGCGTATGGGCATTTAATTTTCGCATTATCATCGCCGCCTCGCATCATAGTTGACGGGGAGCAACCAAAATTCGCTAATGACTCGATTGTTACCCTGCTTAAACCCTACTTTGATACCGGGCCGAAGGCGCGCGACGGATACGCTGTACGCGTTCAACGCATGCACAAGAAATTCGTCTGCTATCAGGTAGGGCACGTCATCAATAACAATTCTGCCCTCTTCTGCATAAATCGCATCCACAGTGCCGGTGCGCTGAAAACCGTCTTTCGGATAGTAGCTTGGAAAATTCTGTGCGAGAGACGTAGCCGTTACGAGCAAGCCTATTGCCAGACCAAGAAATAGTTTTTTTCCGTTCATTTTGAAACTCCAGACTTTCGTCCGTTATTGCGTCAGTTCTTCCCAGGATAGACGACCGCGTTTCGGTCCATCAACCTCGATGATATCGGTAACATCAATGGTGCTACCGCCGGTTGTCTCAGTGGTCGACGTATATCGCTTGTTGGCGAGATTCACCGGTGAGGTGGCGATGCCCGTTACTGCCACACCTGCCGCAGCTTCGTTGTTAATTTCATCGAGATCGTCGAGTTCGCCATCGTTGTTGATATCAAATGCAACGTCCTGGGGGAAACCACCATTAAGCCATTTCGCGACCATCAGAAAACCACTGCCACCGAAATTGCATGGATTGGTATCGGGCATCATCGTATTAAAGAAAACCAGCTCACCCCGAATGACCGGGTCAATGATAAGCCGCTCACCAAGATCCGGTAAGTTCATGTACCACCCATCATCACTTCCGTAGCTCACCGCATTGTTGGTCAGCGTTCGTCCGAGTACACCTTCACTCGTCGTAGCCATGCCAATCGTCTGCTGCACAAGATCTGATTGATCGATTTCGAACGTTCCGGAATCCCATATGCCATAAAAAGTCTGAGTGTCCGTAGTGGTCACATCACCGGACGTAATATATTGCCCCGTACCAAATACAACCAACGCGTTGGGGTCGTTCGAGCTCGAAGTTGGTTGACTGGAATTCCGAACAATTACCGGCGTCGACGTAATTTGTTGATTCGGCGGAGAGACAAACAATGGTTTCGGTGTGTTGGCCTGTTTGTAAGCAACATCCCAATTTCCGGTGTTCTGCCCAGAAAGGTCGAACGCCCACATCTCGCCAAACAGGTCACCGGCATAGACTCGATCCGCAAGACCGTCACCATTCGTATCGACAACTGCTGGGGTCGAAAGACCATTGCGGTTGGTCGTGTTCCCAGAGTCAGTCGAAATCTCAATGTAGTCTGTTCCGCTGGTCCACGTTCCGTCCAATCCACCCTCAAGGAAAACAACGAACAATTTTGCTTCGCCGCTACCAGCATCGTTATAGCCGTTACCAAATATCGCAGCCCAACGAATGCTATTGGATGGGCCTTCAAGTGGAACAATCGACGGCCTGCTATAGGTGTATCCCAAATCGAGATCGTCTGCGTCGGTGAATTCCCACATGACAACATTGGCCGGCGCACTAGATGATTCTGAAAAGCTCCCGGGATTCGTTACGTCGAGCGCGAAAACTCCCTTGCCGCCACCCCGTAGTCCACCAACCAGAACCGTCTTCCACGATGCCGAACCGGCGACAGTTGATTTAACGTACACATCTGCAACAGACGGCGTGAGATCGACTGTGTACCGGTGTGCGTAGGACGGGTCGGTCAGATAGTGCAAACCCGCCAATGGATTTGTGGAAAACAGCGCATTCGGCACGTACCCCATAATCTCCGCGCCGTTGGTTTGGGCGAAGCCATGCAGCATGCCGTCGTTGCCGCCGACGTAAATAGTGCCAGGGCGGGTGGCTTTCGCCGTTCGGTATTCGCTATAGGTCGTTCCAACGTTACCAGGAAACGGCGCGACATCGGGCCAGTTCGATTCCGGCGTGCCAACATACACGGGACCAGAATGAACAATATCTCCGAGGCGTCCGCTGCGTTCTCTAAGACCCTTCGCGTCATAAACGTTTGTGCCGTCGGTGTAGTAGCAAGCTTCCAGGGAAGAGAACTCACAACCGCGATAGCCGCGCATATAGTCGTGCCGCGCCATACCAGTTGCTTCCGTGTCCGTACCGCCAGCGGTATCAG
This sequence comes from Woeseia sp., assembly GCA_018701055.1. GTDB lineage: Bacteria > Pseudomonadota > Gammaproteobacteria > Steroidobacterales > Woeseiaceae > SZUA-117. The sequence goes on from JABIUH010000502.1 coordinate 10,845, forward strand.
TACGAAAATCGTCTTTCTGTGCGTTGGTCAGATCCGCCCATTGGAAAGCAATGCCATCCGTACCGTCATAACTCAGTAGGGTGCGTGGATTGGTTCCAATGTCTCGCAGGTTCAAGTTTTCCGCCGCGGACCACTTGGGTATCGTATTAATATTTCCGTTCGTCGAATCAAGGCTGAATGCAAGCAAGTTGCCGTTCCAGCGCTCACTATTAAACAATGCGAGATACACCTCGGAATTAGTACTCAATGAGCCGGTGTTGAATGCAACCGACGCTGCCGAACCAATGCGACCCTGAATGGAAGCCAAGGCACCCCTCAGTCCGGTAACAAGCTGATCCGGATTTTGCGCGTTCAGGTATTCGCCACGACCATTGAATGCCGCATGCCGTAAATCATCAATGCGTGCCGGGTCCGTGGTAGGCGCCGGCCATGTAAACGGATCCGTTCCGTTCGCCGGCATTGCATTCAACGTTCCGTTCACACCGAATGCGACAGAGTAAGTCACCATGTGTTGCGCCGTATTCTCGTCAATGCCGCCCGGTGGAGGATTCAAATTGTTCGCGACGCCTGGTCGCAGGTCATCTTCGTAATATTCCATGGCGATATCAGCCAGAGTATCCGATGACGTATCTCCGTACGGACCACTATTTCCGCTATCCCATAGTGAATCGTCATTGCCGTCTGCATTTCCGGACCCTGTGTAGCCACCGTTGTAAAAGCCGTCGGTCATCAATACATTGAAGTTGGCCTGACATTCTCCGCCACTGGCGACGGGAAGTGCCGGACACGTCCCGAAATTGGTATTGGGATCGCAGGCCAGATACTTGCCACTTTCGTCCAACGCGGTACGCAACGGCGTGCCTCCAGAGGCCTGAAAAGAATATAGGGAATCCAGCAACGTTCCCTTCGCGCCAGATGTCGGATCCTGATTCATTGAGTCCAACGCCGTCTTGACACCCGCATTGTTGTGCAATGTCACAAGTCCCATGCGCGCATTACTCGCGCCGGCGATAACCTGTCCGTACGCCGATTTAGCAACATGCTCGCGCTTTCGGTAGTAACTAAACCAGTTGGCAAAATTCCGAATCTCTTCGGCGTAAGTACAAACGAAACTAGCCGAACATTTTCGACGTGGCGAACCGTTAACGTAGAACGGTGTCGCTGGCCTTATTTCCACCAACGTGTGGCCATCTGCTGCGTCAACTGTTCCGTTACTATCGGTATCGGTCCATGTGTAATATTGAGCCGGGAACAAATTGACGGTGAAATTACCTAGGCCACCTGCACAGTAGTCGGTGGTATAAGTCGTCGCCGACGTCAGATCGACTGTTCCAGCGCCGGGGGTATATGGATTGATGGGCGCAGCTGAAGGATTCGCGTCCGTGTACAAATTCCCGGCAGAGTCTTCTCCCGGCCAGGGTAAATAGGTGAGATCCGGATCGTAGTAAACGGCGTTGTAGTCTTTGTTCCATCCACGCCAAACACCACCATAAGGCGCGGCAACGCCCTGTGCCATCAATGCGGCTTCGGTCGGAACCATCCAGAAGTAGTCGTTATCAGCAGCGGGTTGCACGTAAAAATAGGCACATCCAAGATTCACAATGCCACTGTTTTCGGGTGTCATTACACCCCAGTCCATTGACCCCGAATCATCAATTGTAAACAGGATATTAGGTTCAACAGAGTTGCTCAAGAATAGCGGCGAATCGGATAACGTACCCGGTGCTGCGGAAACGGAAAGCGGTCCAATCAAGGCGCAAGTTATTAGACTCGCCACCGCTGCTGTGCTTAATGGTGTCGTATTAATCTTCACTATCCTGGTACCTGCCTTAGTCCGTTAAAACATGCGTCCGTAGTGACTGCGCAATATCACTTCCGCAGAATCAGCGTTGCCGCCGGTACCGCGCGCCGTAATTTTGAAAATGGTCACGTCACCTGTGCCTTTGTTATCTCCGTAGCCCGACATATTCATCGCGCCCTCTGTGCCAACAACTGTCGTTAAGTGTTTGACGAAATATTGCGGTGCCACATAGGCACCGTATTTATCGCCTGCAACAACATGCTGAGACGTGGTCGACCAAGTGCCGGACGAATCGTAGTAGGGTTCCGAATCAGTGCGACTGAACAGACCTGCGCTGCCATCAAAGCCACCCAAGCTGACGATACTTTCAATGAAAATTTCCCCTTCGCGCACTGCTGATTCAGCCACCTGGAATGCGAGGTTTCGATCGCGTGTATTACCGGCCATTTTTTCTTCCATGACCGTACCCTGCATACCACCGACCGCAATCAATGTTACGACCAGCAACATGATCAGACTCACAACCAGTACGACGCCACGTTGACGCTTGGGCGAATTTAACTGCTGTGCGAATTCGAATGATTTATTCATAACTTCTTCCCTGAATATTCAAAGACGATTCCGAACCGTCACTGTGCTGGTATAAACCTGCCGTAGCCGGCTATCCGCTGGGGAAACATTTACGCCTAGCATGCTGTACGCCGGCGCAACACCGTCGACGAGATTGTCGTCATAGGAACGCGTCACAATCGCAACTCGAATACTAATAACCCGTAACATGTCTACCACTTGGTTTGCTGGTACGTAGTAGTTCGCGCTACGGGAACCGTTGGTGTCCTCACCGTAGAGCACCTGAAAATTCTCTACTCCATCTAGAAATTCCACACCATTTCTAAACAGTGCAGGTTCACCCTCGGATCCAGCACCAATGCTGTAGTCAATTTTCTGAGCAATAAAAACACTGGCGTCGGCGCCGTAAATTTTTGAGAGGCAGTGAGCGTTTGCACCCGGGCAACCCGGATTGGTCGCGTTGTAATTGCCGGGCGATCCACTGCCGGTATTGTGTGCAAGAACGCCCGCTCCAGATGGGTTGGCATTCGAAATTTGAAAGATGTCTCCCCGCGAACAATCGCTGAC
>JABIUH010000492.1 GCA_018701055.1 Woeseia sp.
ATCGGCAATGATATGGGCAGTAAGCCCCTGGCGATCACCGTGAATAGAACTCGTAAGATCATGCTGATAACAAGCTTGATCATCTTGGTCTGTTGTTACTTTTTTCCGCCCAACATATTCTGGTTCATGCTGTTTATCGGGACGGTTTACGCATCCAGTTGGGGGCCGGTCGGCCTACTGAGCATTTGGAGCAAACGCATAACAAAAGACGCAGCCTTCTGGGGCATGTTCTCGGGCTTCTTCATGAATGTGATTCCGGCTGCCATTGATTATCTTGGCATATATCACATGCCGGAATACTATCCGCCAATTATTGGGGCCGGCGTAAGCATCGTTGTTATTTTTGTTGTTTCGGCATGCGGCAAAGTCAGTCGTGATGAAACACTCTATCGCTTGCGCCTACATCGGCCACCGCCAATCGATATCGACCCGGCTAAAACGAAAATAACCTTGTTGGCGCCATTGGGTTTGGTTGTCTATGGCGTTGTGATGCCCTTGTTGTTGTTGACGTACTATGTGATCCCTTATCAAATTGGAACCGGCGAGATTTCCCCTGATGGCTCGGTGAACTGGAATACGGGTGAAGCCCTGATTACGTTGACGATCTTTATACTGCACGTTCCCCTTGCCCTCATGGCCATGAAAGTGATTCGGGATCGCTATGATCCGCGAAGCAATAGGAACCAGAAAATACTTCGTCGGGCGATTTCGAAAGAGAAAACCTAAAGAACGAACAAGGGTATTCTCGCAACGCGGAATTCATAGTCGACTGCTCTCGTTCGACTGAAATTACGTCCCACAGAAGGTACGGGTCACACGTTCAATTGGTTCTGGCGCTTCAGCGTAATGTGCAAACTTGGGCTGCTCGACGAAGGGCCTTGCCAGCACGGTATTGAGATCCTCAAAGATCGTAAGGTCACCTGCTACCGCTTTTTGTATCGCTTGCTCCACACGGTGATTGCGCGGAATGAACAGTGGGTTAACCGAATTCATAAGAGCCAATATTTCGGTGGACTCTATTTTCTGTTCGCCAATGCGTTTCCGCCACCGTAACTCGAATTCCCCAAAATGGGACGCATCAACGGCGTCTATCCGCGTCGCCAGCTTCCGAAAACTTAACGTGTAGTCAAGTTCCTTGTCCTGCAAGTGGTTCAGCCAGGCATCAATTAACTCGGCGTCGCTATCACTTGCTTCCTGTAAACCGAGCTTGGGACGCATGAGAGCAAGATAGAGTCTCTCGTATCGAGCTGGGAATTCGGCCAGTACCGTTTCGAGCTCTGATTTCGCAGCTCCTAGCAAGATCAGCGTGTCAGCGAGTCGTGCGAGATTCCATTGTGCGATTGGCGCCTGGTTGGCGTAAGCATAACGGCCGTTCCTATCGATTGAGCTGAATACCTTGTCGAATCGAAACTCGTCCATGTAGGCCGCAGGACCATAGTCGATTGTCTCACCCGAGATCGTGGAGTTATCGGTATTCATAACGCCATGAATAAAGCCGACCGACATCCAACGTGCGATTAGTTCGGCCTGACGTTCCGCAACATAGCGAAAAAAACTGACGTATGGCATCTGGTCATCTTTTGCCTCTGGACAGTGGCGGTCGATAGCGTAATCGGCAAGCGTCTTGAGCGCGTCGACATTGCCCCGACCCGCGAAGTATTCGAATGTGCCGACTCGCATGTGACTCGAGGCCACACGAGTGAAAACGGCACCGGGCAGCGCAGATTCCCGGTAGACCGTTTCGCCGGTTGCGATGGCTGCCAATGCACGTGTCGTCGGTATTCCGAGGTGATGCATCGCTTCGCTAAGGATGTATTCACGAACCACCGGTCCGAGCCACGATTTACCGTCACCGCCGCGCGAGTACGGTGTGCGGCCAGATCCCTTGAGTTGAACATCGTAACGGTTGCCTGTGTCAGTAATGATTTCTCCCAGCAGAGCTGCACGTCCATCACCGAGCTGCGGCGAAAAGTGCCCAAACTGATGGCCGGCATAGGCCATTGCGATCGGCTGGACACCGGATGGGCGGACAGAGCCGCTGAAAATCTGAATCAGTTCTCGCTCGTCTTCGGCGAGCGAATCGAGACCGAGTTTGGCAGCCAGCGTATGATTCCATGCCAACATCGATGGCGCTGCCACGGCACCGGGCTCGACCGCCGCGTGAAATTCTTCGGGTAACCTGGCGTAGCTGTTGTCGAAATTCATTGTTTATCCATGTGCTGATCTGTCGGTCGAATGACCGGTGGAGTCCGCAACCCGGAGCGGACGTTGCGAATGCTCGATTGTAAGACGCTACTTTTCAGGACTATCCCTATAGACTAATTTGTATGTTCTATGCGTCACCGGAGTGACATAGGTGATCTTCCATGATGAGTAGAACCACTCGACATCTTCTCTCTTAAAAAAGGGCCTCATTAGTACGGCGCTCAGAAATACGCCAATCAAACTTGCCGCTATCAGCAGCAGAATCATCCCCAGGTTATAAAGCGCCAATAGAAAAATCGCAGTCATAGCGCTGATCGCAATAGAATAAACGCGAATACTATCTTCTGGCCCGTGCGCGGTATTTCCTGCCCTTTATTGGCTGATCACTTAGCTGCTGCACTGCTTTCGACACGTGTTGATTCTGTACAGCGACATAGCCGACATTATCAAACAGATCGATCTTGCCAACGGCGTCTCCGGGAATGCCCCCTTGTGCGGTCAAAGCGCCCAACAAATCACCGGGACGCAATTTGTTTTTTCGCCCGCCGCTGATCTGGATTGTGGTCATCGATGGCACGAGTGTTTCATCCCCGCGTTTCGCATCGGGAATGCCGCGTTGCTGAATGTGCGCATCCGGGAGCGACTTCTCAATCTCTTGCAGTCGCCACATCTCGCGCTCCTCAACGAGACTGATGGCGGCGCCCGTTTTCCCGGCGCGCCCGGTTCTACCGATGCGGTGCACGTAAATCTCGGTTTGCTGCGGCAATTCGTAATTGAAGACGGCATCGATATCTTTCACGTCCAGTCCGCGGGCTGCGACATCAGTCGCAATAAGTACGCTCGCGCTCCGATTTGAGAAACGCACCAGGACCTGGCTTCTCTGTGCCTGATCTAGATCGCCATGTAGTGCGATCGCAGTAATATTCTCAGAGTGGAGGTGCTTGGCAACCTCGGCGCAATCGACCTTGGTGTTACAAAACACAAGGTTGAGCGCCCCGCCCCACGCGCGCAATGTTCGCACCAGTTCAACGTTTCGATTTTCACGAGTCACAGAACACCATGTCTGCGTAATCTGTGCGGGCTGCTCATCATCGGTAACATCAACCGTCTGCGGCGCATGCTGCA
>JABIUH010000138.1 GCA_018701055.1 Woeseia sp.
AGCAAACGCTCAACCAAATGCTGGTCGAAATGGACGGCTTTGAAGGCAGCGAGGGCATAATCGTTATCGCCGCCACTAACCGACCTGATGTTTTGGATCCGGCCTTGCTTCGACCGGGTCGATTTGATCGGCAGGTTGTGGTGCCGCTTCCCGACATACGCGGTCGCGAACTTATTCTTAAAGTACACATGCGCAAGGTTCCATTGGACGACGATGTTGTCCCAAGCTTTATCGCACGTGGTACCCCGGGTTTTTCCGGCGCGGATTTGGCGAACCTCGTAAACGAAGCGGCGCTGTTTGCCGCGCGCCTAAACAAGCGCGTTGTCAGCATGGACGAATTCGAGAAGGCGAAAGATAAAATCATGATGGGCGCGGAAAGGCGCTCGATGGTGATGAGCGAAAAAGAAAAACTCAACACGGCCTTCCACGAAGCGGGTCATGCAATCGTTGGCTATTGTGTTCCTGATCATGATCCGGTTTATAAAGTGACTATCATTCCGCGCGGTCGCGCACTGGGTGTCACGATGTATTTGCCTGAAGAGGACAAATACAGCATTTCCAAGGCTGCGTTGGAGAGCAGTATTTCGACGCTATTTGGGGGTCGAATTGCGGAAGAGATGACGTTGGGAGAGGACTACGTCACCACAGGCGCATCGAACGATATCGAACGCGCGACAGAAATCGCGCGCAATATGGTGACCAAGTGGGGACTATCCGAAAAACTTGGACCGCTGACTTATAGCGAAGACGATGGTGAAGTGTTTCTTGGTCGATCTGTGACACAGACCAAACATGTCTCTGATGTCACCGCGAATACGATCGACGCAGAAGTCCGAACGATTATCGATCGAAACTACGTGCGCGCAGAAGCATTGCTGAAAGAGAACGAAAAGAAATTGCATGCAATGGCCAATGCGTTGATGAAGTACGAGACCATCGATCACGAGCAGGTTAAGGACATCATGGAAGGGCGCGAGCCTAGACCGCCAGCGGACTGGGATGATTCTGATGATCTGCCGAAGACCAAAGGCAGTGAGGACGATAAATCGGATTCGGTATCCCCAATCGGCGGCACAGCCAGCGAGCACTAACCGCAGATCGAACGAAAAACGGCAGCCTTCGTGCTGCCGTTTTTTTACCGCGAGTTGCTGAAATGTCGCATCCCAAAATTGATTTTTCACGATCTCCGCTGGTCATGGGTATTTTGAACGTTACACCGGACTCATTTTCCGATGGTGGCCAACACTACGCGGGAGCCAATGCACTGGCTCACGCAGTTGCCATGATTGATGCGGGTGCCGATCTCATCGACGTAGGCGGCGAGTCAACTCGCCCGGGGGCTACTGAAATCTCGGTTGATGAAGAGTTGCGACGCGTGATTCCAATCATCGATCAAATTGTCGAACGTTTCGATACAGTCGTATCGATCGATACCAGTAAGTCCGAAGTGATGCGTGCAGCCGTAGCATCAGGAGCATCAATGATCAATGATGTGTATGCACTGCGAAATGACGGCGCAATAGAAGTGGCAGCAGAGTTGGACTGTTCCGTTTGCCTGATGCACATGCAAGGTGAGCCACGCACGATGCAGACGTCGCCACACTACGATCGATTACCACAAGATATTCTTGAGTTTCTGGCGAGGCGAATCGATGCGTGTGTTGCCGGGGGAATTCGCCGCGCGCAAATCATTGTTGATCCAGGTTTTGGGTTCGGCAAACTCGATGTTCACAATCTTGAAATACTGGCAAAACTCGAGCAGTTTTCGGAACTCGGCAGTCCTTTGCTGGTAGGCTTATCGCGCAAACACACGCTCGGAAATTTAACGGGTCGACCTGTAACGGAGCGAGAGGCAGCCGGCATCGCCGCTGCTATCGTCGCGGTTCAGAAGGGCGCAAATATTGTCCGTACGCACGACGTGGGGCCTACAGTCGATGCGTTAGCGGTCTTGCGAGCTACTAAGCAATTTGAGTGAAAATCAATGACTAAAAGTTACTTTGGCACTGATGGCGTACGAGGCCGGGTCGGAGATGACCCGATGAGCGCAGAATTTGCGCTGCGTTTGGCCAGTGCCGCGGCACAGGTGCTGGTACCGGCCGGCGGGACCGTATTGATTGGCAAAGACACTCGATTATCCGGTTACATGTTTGAATCAGCGCTCGAGGCTGGCTTCGTCGCAGCGGGCGCGGACGTTTTGCTATTGGGCCCTCTGCCGACGCCGGGAATCGCGAATCTGACTCAGGTTTTCAAAGCCAGTCTGGGCGTTGTCATCAGCGCTTCGCACAATCCGCATTACGATAATGGGATCAAGTTTTTTGATGGTTCCGGCGCCAAATTATCGGATGAGGTTCAAGAAAAAATTGAGCGCCTGCTAACCACACCTGCGATCACACTTGAGTCCGGACAACTCGGCAAAGCGAAGCGCATCGATACGGCGCGCGAACGCTATCAGGATTTTTGCACCTCAACCTTTCCAGAGGATCTGCGCCTGGACGGCATGAAAGTCGTCTTTGATGGTGCCAATGGCGCTGGCTATAAGGTTGGACCGCGAACACTGAACACGTTGGGCGCCGAAGTCATTACAATCGGTTGTTCACCGAATGGAATCAATATTAATGCTGGCTGCGGTTCGACCGAGCCGGAATTGTTACAAAAAACCGTTGCGGCTGTCGATGCTGTCGTCGGTTTCGCACTTGATGGTGATGGCGACAGAGTGGTAATGGTCGACGAGAATGGCTCGATTGTCGACGGTGATCAACTCTTGTATGTATTAGCGACAGCGCGACAGGACGAGGGCGTTTTAAAGGGGCCGGTGGTTGGCACAGTTATGAGCAATCTGGGTCTTGAGCACGCGTTTCAACGCCGGAATATCGAATTCATACGAGCGTCGGTGGGCGATCGGTACGTGCTTGAGGCATTACGAGAGTTGGGCGGCATGGTCGGTGGGGAAACCTCCGGACATTTGATTTGCCTTGATAAGACCACCACGGGTGATGGCCTTGTTAGTGCCCTCCAGATTCTGGCTATCATGCGGCGAACCGGGAAAAGCCTATCTGACCTCACTAGCGGCATGTCTCGCTATCCGCAAAAGATGATCAATGTACGAACAGAGCGAAAATTGAATCCCGACGACGTACCCGAAATTCAGGCCGCAGTAGACCAGGCAGAAAAGGCATTGGCAGATGCCGGCCGGGTCGTATTACGCGCCTCCGGCACAGAACTGGTCATTCGCGTCATGGTCGAGGGTGAAAATGAGGCGGATGTCAATCGCCTTGCCGCGAGCCTGGCCGCCGTGGTCGAAGCCGCCGCTACCTAATCCCAATACAACGTATTTGGCTCCATAATGCCGGTTTGCCGTTGCGCTGGTCGAGATGGCTCGGTATCCTTGCGCGCTTTTTCACGCAGACGGATTAACAAATAATGCGCGGATATCTGGTCGCCGGAAACTGGAAAATGAATGGCAGCAACGCTGCCAATAGAACGTTGGTGCAAGGCATTGTCGCGGGCGCTCCCGCTGGCGAGAGCGTGCAACTGTTGGTTTGCCCGCCGTTTCCGTATCTTGCGGCCGTTTCGGAGATGCTTGGCGATAGCGCAGTAGCGTTAGGATCGCAAAATATCTCGGCGCACGATTCAGGGGCATTCACCGGTGAAACGGCCGGCAATATGTTGCGCGAATCTGGCTGCCAATATGCGATCGTAGGGCATTCGGAGCGACGTGCGTTGATGGGCGAGTCTAGCCAGAATGTGGCTGACAAGTTCCAGGCCGCACTGAAAGTGGGGTTGAAACCGATACTTTGTGTTGGTGAGACCCTTGAAGAGCGAGAATCAGGACAAACTGATGCAGTTATCGATGAGCAGTTAAATGCTGTCCTCGACACCGCGGGTGTTGAGTCATTCGTGGATGCTGTTATTGCGTATGAACCTGTTTGGGCCATTGGTACCGGAATGACGGCCAGTCCTGAACAAGCACAGGATGTGCATCGACATATTCGCGCAGCGCTTGAGGCGCAAAGTGAATCTGTTGCTGCAAATATTAAGATACTTTATGGCGGCAGTGTAAAAGGTGACAATGCGGCTGGGTTGTTTTCAAAGCCGGATATTGATGGAGGCCTAATTGGTGGCGCTTCACTAAAATCGGATGACTTTTTGGCGATCGCTGATGCTGCCGCGTCGTTGGAATCGAGGTAATTATGAAAGACATGCAAACGCCCGTATTGATCATTCACACGTTGATTGCGATCGCAATCGTTGTGCTGGTGCTGATTCAGCGTGGTAAAGGTGCGAGCGCAGGCGCCGCTTTTGGTTCGGGCGCTTCCGGTACGGTATTTGGATCGCGGGGTTCGACGAGCTTTTTTTCTCGTGCGACCGGTATCCTGGCCACGGCATTTTTTGCGACTAGCCTGACATTGGCCTATATCAGTAGCCAACAATCTGGTTTGACGGATAGTCTGATGGAAGATGTTTCTATCGGCACACAGCTAGAGCAAGAGGCCCCCATGGCGGCACCTTCGGCGACTGACGGTATGCCAGCCTTGGATAACGTCGAGGCAGAAATCGAGGATTTGGCTGCACCGACGTTAGATGCTGAGACGCCCGAGCTTGAGACTCCGGAAGAGGAGTAGGCGCAAGCCAGACTGAACAAATAGCCGATGTGGTGGAATTGGTAGACACGCTGTCTTGAGGGGGCAGTGGCGAAAGCTATCCCGGTTCGAGTCCGGGCATCGGCACCAACAAAAAAAGGGGTGTGGCCAGAAAACGGCTATACCCCTTTTTTTGTTGGTGATACAGCAAGACCCGCGGCTCTGACCCCGACCACGGTTCAAGGGTTCTACGGTTCGCCTCGGCATATCAGAACGATGGGGTCAGAGCCCGCGGCTCTGACCCCGACCACGGCTCAAGGGTTCTACGGTTCGCCTCGGCACATCAGAACGATTGGGTCAGAGCCCGCGGCTCTGACCCCTGATCATTTCCCTAGATTCGCCTCCTGGGGTTACGCTCTCGTATACTTCACAGGTTTTCTGGGTCCAGGATTAAAGATGATTCAAAGAGGAAGATTCTCCGCGACTGTTATAGCGGCGTTGCTAGTGATGTTGGTTGGGTGTGGGCAAGAGAGTCCCGAGGCTGTCGCTGAAAAAGGTAAACCTCGCGTTGCAGTCATTATGAAATCCTTGGCCAACGAGTTTTTTGTCACGATGGCCGCAGGGACACGGGAGCATCACGCTGCAAATAGTGAGTCCTATGACCTAATCATGAATGGCATCAAGGACGAAACCGCGTTGACCGAGCAGGTTGCACTGGTTGAACAAATGATTGCCACGGGTGTTGACGTAATTGTTTTGGCGCCCGCCGATTCCAAGGCGCTACTCCCGGTCGTTAAACGCGCTATTTCGCGCGGTATTATTGTGATCAACATTGATAACAAACTTGATGACGAGCTGATCGTTGCAGCCGGTATAACGGTACCCTTTGTTGGACCCGTCGATCGAGAAGGTGCTCGTGCGGTTGGTCGTTTTCTTGCGACCAAGTTAACGACTGGCGATGACGTCGCGATCATCGGCGGCATCAGCACGGCATTCAATGCACAACAACGCCAGGCGGGATTCGAGGAGGCCATGGCGGCAGCAGGCGCAAACATCGTTAGTGTGCAGGACGGAAACTGGCATCAGGCCAAAGCCAGCACTATTGCGTCGGCACTCATTTCTGAGTACCCGAACCTCAAGGCATTGTTATGCAGTAACGACAGCATGGCGATCGGTGCAGTTGCGGCGGTGCGACAGGCGGGAAAAACCGGTCAGATCCAAGTTGTTGGGTATGACAACATCAGTGCCACTCATGATCTTTTACGCAATGGCGAATTGTTAGCGACTGCGGATCAGCATGGCGGCCAACTTGCGGTCTATGGAATTGAGTTCGCGTTGCAGATTTTGCGCGATGGCACGGTTCCGGAGGACAAAATGACGCCGGTCGATTTGGTCACAGTTGACGACCTCTAGTTCAACACCGTGACAACACCCTTACTCAATGTTTCCGGATTAGATAAGCGATATGCAGTGCCGGTTCTTCGGGGTGTTGATTTTCAGGTTCACCCAGGGCGGGTTCACGCGCTGGTAGGCGCCAACGGTGCCGGCAAGAGTACCTTGTGTCGGATCATCTCGGGTGTCACCGCCTTTGATGAAGGCGAAATGCAGGCAGATGGTGCCGTTTATCGACCGACGTCAGTGCGTGATGGTGAAGGCGCCGACATTCGCATGGTGATGCAAGAACCGCATTTAATCGATAACCTGAACATCGCTGAGAATTTATTTTTTTCTGATATGCCTACTCGCTTTGGGATGGTTGATTACCCGCGTCTTTACGAGCAAGCCCAAGTAGCACTGGATGGTATGTCGCTGAATGACCTGGATCCACGGCAGAAGGTTGGCAGCCTTGGCATAGGTCAACGCCAACTTATCGAAATCGCGAAAGTCCTTACAAAGCCCTGCAAAGTTCTCATTCTTGATGAGCCAACAGCCGCGCTTACCGATCCGCAGATAGATATTCTCTTTGAAAAAATTTCGACATTGCGCGCAGCGGGAGTAGGCGTTATTTACGTTAGCCACCGCATTAGTGAATTCAAAAGGATCGCTGATGAAATCACCGTTCTTCGCAATGGCAAATCATCGCAACCGCAACTAGTGTCCGATTTAAGTAGCGCACAAATTGTGCAGATGATGGCTGGAACTGCCAGCGCGGATCCTGGATCGTCGCGCGTGGCCTCTCGGGGTCGTGCAGTTCTGAAGATTCGTGATGTGTGTGCGGGTGGCCTGCTGCAGAACATAGATCTCGACATTTACGCCGGAGAGGTTCTCGGAATTGCAGGGCTAATCGGGTCTGGTAGAACTGAGCTGCTACGGGCGATTTTCGGGGCTGACAAAATTGACAGCGGATATCTAAATCTTGGCGATGATGAAACGAAGGTGGCATTCTCATCGCCGCAGGAAGCAGTTGAGCATGGCGTCGGTCTTATACCCGAAGATCGTGTACGCGAGGGTTTGTTGCTCACGGAATCGATTAACAACAATGTGACGATTAATTCGATACAAAAATTCGGTGGGCGCTTTGGGATCATTGATAAGGACCAGGAGCATTCTGCCACGGAATCGTATCGAGAGGCGCTCAGTATTGATTGCATTGATATCGGGCAATCCGTTGCGGAGCTGAGTGGGGGCAATCAACAGAAAGTCGTTATTGCGCGTTGGCTCCTGAAGGACTGTGGCATTTTGTTATTCGACGAGCCAACCCGAGGAATCGACATTCAAACGCGTGAAGCTATTTATGAATTGCTGTACCGATTGGCCGCGGCAGGAAAGGCGATCGTGGTTGTGTCCAGTGAAACGCGAGAGCTGACATCAATTTGCGATCGCATCGTTGTATTATCGAATGGTCGGCTCGCCGCCGACTTCAACAAAGACGAGTGGTCTGCCGAAAAGATCATGGCGGCCTCTTTTAGCGCCTATACCGACAATGCAGCCTGATTCCGCTCAACAATCGACCAGTAAGTCCAGAGAGTACCTGGGACTTCTC
>JABIUH010000371.1 GCA_018701055.1 Woeseia sp.
CGATGCCAAACGTCATCGCGATTAGCAACGTAACCAGGGCGGCAATACCGTGGGCGTAAACCAATTGCGTATCAACACGATACGGATGCATTCGGTCGTCCGTTTGTATTGTCAATTTCCCCCACTCGCCGGATTGAATCCGGTTGCCGACTTATTCTGTTTCGCAGCTCGTTCCGCTGAGTACTTGGCGCGATCGATCGCGCTGGTCGATAAGGATACAGTCGTTGCCATTTTTTATCAGCTGGAACTGTATGGGTATTTCCATTATGCGACCCTGCGGATTCGGATTTTCCATGGTTCGTGGGGGTCTGTTTTCGAGCGTGAGCAAGCTGGTATCGGTGAGGGCGTTGTCGGCCAGCGTCACGTTTGTGCCAATAGCCGCATTGACCGCTTGTTGTAATGCAGACCGGCTCGCATCATCGACATCAATGATGTGAGCCGGTTTGTCATAGTCGGGTTCGACTGTCTGGCACCCAAGCATTACAACAAAAAGTATCGTTCCTGTTGCAACGCGAATCACGTTTAGGGCCGTCGCATTATTATGTTTGAGTCGAACGGTGAGCGTGGAATGATGCCGTCAGCGGAATCCAGGGATAATCCAGGTTTGGCGAGTTCGTTCGAACCGCCAACACTCACGGGCGTTATACAACCCTGGCCCGCCTGATAGGCAAGTGCGACTTCCAATCGATTTTCTCCGGAATCGCCCAACGGTTGGGTGTAGTCGTCGGCGACTGCACAACCCAAGATGTTTGCCATGTCATCGTCAACTGCTGAAGGTACGAAACCGTCGGTATAATCGCCGAAATTCTTAGCGTTTACGCTACGAAATTGGATAGGGAAATAACTGGTTCCGCAATTCGGTTCCTCGTAAAAGCCGTAAGGCTTACCGCAGGTGGTTGAGCCGATTTGAATGACCTGAACATCGGCGCCACGGAGTCCATTCATGATCAGTTCGCTAGCGGAGCAAGTGCCCGGGCCGGTCAGCACGAATACGCGCGATAGGTCGAGCGAGGGCAGCGATTGCCCAGGAGCAACCGAAAAGCCCAGCGTCTCGTCATAAAAGGGATCCGGAGCCAGGGCTTGTCCCGTGATTGGATTGGTCGTCGGATGCTTGTCGTTGAATTGGATTAAGTCGAAGTCTCGCCCGGCTGTGTTCGCCGCACCCGCAATCATGTAGGCAAGTTGCCCCGCAATCGCACCAAAACCGCCACCGTTGTAGCGAATGTCGAGCACGAGATCATCAACACCCTGTCCTGCATTTAAAGTGTTAATCGCATCGATCAACTCTGTTTCGGCGGGTGCACGATGGTAGTTGAAAGTCATGTATCCGATGCGTCCGGTCGGCGTTACGATCACCTGCGTATTTTGGACCATGGCATCGACAATCGTTGCAGTGGTCAATGTCACCATGTGGCTGCCAACTTCACCGACGTCTTGAACTTCAAACGTATGTTGTTCGCCGATGGAATCGGGAAACAGACCAGCATTGAGCGCATCGACACCTTCGGTTCTGCCGGTATCAATATCGAAACCATCTACGCCAAGAATGGTCGACCCACGTAACAGCGGCATTGGCGCATTGGTCGCGGGCGAATTGGGTTCAGTGTAGGCCACCACGATTTGTCGCGGCACCGTCGGAGAGATCACGGCAAAATTCGCTCCGTATCCTGCAGACACCCCGCCCTGGAAAAGATCGAACCATTCCTGCGTGTCAAACCAAAAACTGAACTGATCTTTGTTGCTTCCCGTAGGCGTCAACGCAAAGGTTTTTAGCTGATCGAAATAGGTCGTTGGGCTACTGAACGTGCCTGGGTCTTGATCGGTAATTTCGTCGTACCAAAGATAGGTGTTATTCGTGAATGAACGTAAAAAGTTATTCTCGTCGGTCGCTGTGCCCGCCAGGTCCGGATAGGGTTGATTGCCGTTGGTCGGATCGGTCCCTGTGCGTGGTGCGGCGCAGCGATTTTGAAAAGTCGACTGCGCAGCAAAAACGCCAGGTTGCCAGTTACTCGTAGGCGGTGGCGGAGGAGGAGGAGGAGGCACGGCGCTGAAGCCACCGCCGCCACCACCGCCGCCGCAAGCGAC
>JABIUH010000164.1 GCA_018701055.1 Woeseia sp.
CCGCGAATAATCATTTGATTGGTGAGGCCGCCGGCGTTTTTGTTGCGGCATGTACGTGGCCGTATTTGCCAAATATGGACGCCTGGAAGGCACAAGCGCTGGAAATCCTTACCCGCGAGCTTGATCGACAGACAACTAAGGACGGTTTCAATGCCGAACTTACGACCGCATATCATGAATTTGTAATGGAATTTGCACTGGCCGGTCTTCTTTCGGCGCGGGCGAGCGGGCAGGAGGTTCCGATGTCTTTCCAGGAATCAGTGTCACGTATGTCATCGTGTGCAAAGCTCATGAGAGACGTTGCTGGCAACGTACCAATGTTCGGTGATGCCGACGACGGTCATGTTTTTCGCCTGTCCTATGAGGACAGCTTCGATTCATTACGATCGACACTGCACGCCTGCAGCGCTGTGCTCGATCAAACAGACATCGACGTACAGGACATTGATGCCCAGACTTTGTGGTTGCTGAACGACGGGCAAATAGATCAACTGCGTTCATCGCGGGCAAACGATGTTCCCATGTCAGACGTCGCGCTGTCAGATACCGGTTACTTTCTTCTCGGTCACAAACTGAACACTCCCGAGGAAATCAGGCTCTGGGCCGATGTGGGTGAGCTGGGTTTTCTGAGTATTGCGGCGCACGGGCATGCCGATGCGCTGAGCATCTACCTTGCGGCAGGCGGCGAGGAAATCCTGATTGACCCAGGTACCTATGCTTATCACACCGATAAATCCTGGCGCGACTATTTCAAAGGCACCAGCGCCCACAATACTGTGTGCGTGGATAGAGTTGATCAATCGGTCAGTGGCGGAAATTTCATGTGGACCGATCACGCGACGGTCGAGGTCGATAATCTTGTCCTTGGCGAGCTGAAAAGTACAATTTCAGCACATCATGATGGGTACGCTCGTCTCGATGATCCGGTTATTCATAGTCGTACTGTGAATTTTGACAAAGAAAATGGTCTGATCGAGGTCTTAGATTTAGTGAATTGCAGCGGGACACATACGATAGACATACATTGGCATTTTGCTGAGAACCTTACCGTAGTTCCGGCAGCGGACGAGCGTTCATGGACTGCGCTTGGTGTCAGCGTTTGTGCGGGCTTCAGTGTGGAAAGTGATCGCGGCGCGATGGAATTGGCGATAGCATATGGAGAGGACGATCCACCGTCCGGTTGGGTGTCACGAAAATTTGCGTCGAAACAGGCATCCAGTACCGTCAGATGCACCCAGAAAATAACGGGTCAGACGAGGTTTGCGACGAAAATCAGCGTCAGAATAACAAGTCAGGCATCGCCCGATGGTCTCCGGTGACCGAACCGGCAACGAGCTTTGCCCGTATAATTCGAACTCATCCGCTCAATGGCGATCTGTGAGCTTATGTGCATTCTTTACGAGAACGTGACAGCTAGCTGTTATGGTCCTGTCGCCTTGAGCTACCTAATGCGCAACGGTTCACATTTCAGAATGCTAACCAACTCACAATCTCTGACATTGCTGTTGTTGGCAAGGCTGAAGAACGCTAGAGTTTGCTCGGGCAACATGAATTTGTGAAGGATCAAAGTATGAGAGTTAGGAGAGTATCCAAATGGTTGGCGGCGCTGATACTGCTGCCTTTCGGATCAATGCAGGCGCAGGAAAATGATGATCGACGTTATTACGTCCAGCCGGGTGACATCCTCGAAGTGTCGGTTTGGCGGGAGGAAGATCTTCAACGGGATGTCCTGGTGCGGCCGGATTCCCGATTCTCGTTTCCGTTGGTTGGAGATATCGATGCGAGCAACAAAACTGTAGAGGAACTGAAAGACGAGGTGGTCCAGCGCCTGGAGCGATATATTCCTGAGCCAGTGGTGACTGTTACAGTAAAGGATATTCTCGGTAATAAAATATATTTACTCGGCCAGGTTAATAATCCTGGCGCGTTTGTAGTAAACCCTCGTGTCGATGTTATGCAGGCGCTGAGTCTTGCGGGGGGCACCACACCGTTCGCTTCACTTAATGACATTGTCATTTTGCGTCGAAATATGGATGGCAGTCAGCGGGCGATGAAATTTCAGTACAAGGATATTGAGAGAGGGAGAGATCTGGAGCAAAACATCCTCCTCGAAAGTGGTGACATTGTGATTGTCCCGTAAGCCAGCAAAACTATTTTAGACGTCGATACATCGATATCGGCGAATGCCAATAACGACCGACTCATGCAGATTTCTGATTAAGCACTGTGAAGAAGTCGCCCCAAAAATATCAGCCGCGCACAAGGGATCGGTCTGCGCGGCCAGAAAACTAGAGAGTTGAATCATGGAATCAACAAGAGACCCTCACGCACCTTCGGCAGGACTTGTGGCAGATGCGATCTCGGCGCCGACGGCACAGGATGCCATGGTGTTTTTACGACGCCGGAAATGGCTTTTCTTTTTTGTGGCAGTGCCGGTTATGTTGGGTGCGACTCTGCTGGCATTTCGGCTGCCCGCGGTATATCAGTCCGAAGCCAAGGTGCTGATCGAGCAACCCGCTATACCTGCGAACATCGTCGCGTCGACCATTGATTCATATGTCGATGAACGTATTCAGGCGGTGTCCCAACGAGTTCTTGCTGCAGACAACATATCGAGAATTATCAAAGAATTCGATCTTTACCCGCAACTTCGGGGAGGCGGTGTCACTCAGACAGTCATTGAGCAGTTCCGTGCGGACACAGAACTGCAAAATATTGCTGCAGAAATTTTTGACGCCAGGCGCGGCAGGATGGACGGCTCTACCTATGCGTTCGTTGTCGGCTTCCGGCATTCAGAGCCGGAGATTACGCAGCAGGTAACAGGGAATCTGGTCGAACTATACCTTGCTGAAAATATCAAGTCCCGAACCGAAAGCTCTGCCGAGACGACTCTGTTTCTGGAACAGCAATCCAGTCGTATTTCGGAGAATATTTCCAGGATTGAACGGGATCTTGCCGAATATAAGGCCCAATACTCTGGTGCCTTACCAGAACGGGCGCAGCTCAACGCACAACTGCTCGATCGAACCGAGCGCGATTTGAGCGAGGTTGAGAATCAAATTCGTCAAATGACCAGTGAAGACAATATCTTGCGTTTTGAACTGCAGAACATCAGTCGATACGCGACTATGACATCAGATTTGGGCGCGCCCGTTCTTGGCGCGCAGGAACGACTTGACGCACTCCAGCTTGAATACATGCGCCTGACATCGACCTACGGCCCGGAACATCCCGATGTTGCAAGAACGAAGCGCGAGATGAATGCAATTCTCGGTGGCGAATCCGTGCAAACTGCCGAAGGCGTGAAAACCCGGTTGATGGCAGCAAGACTTGAGAGAGACCAGTTGCTGGACAGGTACTCCAGTGAACATCCGGACGTCCGGCGTGCCGATTCAAATATTGAAATGCTTGAATTCCAGCGGGATGTTTTTGCCAGCCTGCCCTCAGCCGCGAATGATTCGATATCCGCGCCAAACAACCCGCCCTATGTCCAGAAACAGTTTGAAATAGACTCTGTTTTTGCGCGCCTCAGCGCAGCGCAGGGTGAGCAGTCGGTTTTGGTCGCGAGACGTGCAGAGCTGGAGGGTAACATTGCAATTGCACCGCGTGTGGAAAGAGAATGGCTTGAGTTGAACCGGGGATATGAAAGTTCACGCGATGAATACGAAGAGATCAATACGCGTATTTCAGAAGCTAAAATGTCGCAACGATTGGAAACTCAGAATAAGGGTGAAAGATTCACACTGCTGGAGCGAGCCAGTCTTCCAAATCAGCCCATTGAGCCCAACAGGTTCACGATTATTTTTCTAGGCGTCGTTCTGGCGATTGGAGCAGCGATCGGGATCGCGGCGCTGGTCGATGGACTGGATTATACTGTCCGAAGTAGCCGCGATCTGGAAGTTATGTTTGGGGCTACGCCGCTGGTTGTGATTCCCTTTGTCGAAACGGCCCACGACAGACGGGTTCGCTTTATCAAGAATACGTCAGTTGTCGGCGGCTTTATATTGTCTATTGCTCTCGTTTTCATCTCGATTTGAGCACTTACGGAGTAGAAAAGAATGAGCAAGATTGAACAAGCGCTCCGCAAGGCCCGGAACGACAAATCGGCCAATGATCAGGATGACCATCTGGAAGATCATAATCAAGGTGCTGCAAACCAGGATAAAAAACGCCGACCTGGGCGGGGGCGATCTTTACCAGCCTTGGTCCAGCTTGAACCCTGTGCCCACTACGATTTGGAAGATGATGTGCTTGCCTCGAATCGAATTCTGAGCGAGGAATATCCGGATCTGGCGTTGGCTTCCTACAAGATGCTGCGGACCCGGGTGCTGCAGAAGATGAGAATCAATCAATGGCAGACATTGGCAATCACGTCGCCACGTGACGGTGCCGGCAAATCGCTGACCGCAATAAATCTTGCCATTGCGATGGCAGCGCAGGGCGCACAGGACGTATATCTCATGGACCTTGACTTGCGACGTCCGGAAATTGGCGCAAAGCTTGGCATACCCGGGTTTGAACTTGACCTGGGCGAGTGCCTCGCAGGTCGAGCACCTTTGGACCGGGTTTGTTGCGATGTCGGCATTGATCGCCTTTTCGTTCTGCCGAGCAGTCAGCGCCAGCCGAATTCGTCGGAGCTAATTTCCTCGCCACCCCTCCAAGGGCTATTGCAGCGTGTTCGCAGTATGGCGAATGATCCAATCGTAATTATTGATCTCCCAGCAATTTTGACTGCGGATGATGCCCTGGCGATATCTCCCTGGGTGGATGGCTTTCTGCTAGTTGTATCGGAGTCTGATACTCGCCGGGACGACGTGACACGGTCTCTGGAAATATTGCGGGACTCCAATGTCATGGGTGTTGTGCTCAATAAGTCCAATGAAACGTAATCGTCTGTAACCAAGGAATCGCCCGAACCGGTCAACGCCTCCGACTGACGTGACTGGTAGCTCGCTGGCCCGCCTAAGTTGGAAAATCACGGAATGGATTCGAAGCTACTATCACTAAGTTACGAGTATCCCCCGATTGGCGGCGGTGGTGCGAAAGTCGTCAATAGCCTCACCGATGATTTGCTTGCACGGGGCAAATCGATTGACCTGGTCACGATGGCTTACCGGGACCTTCCCCGTAAAGAGTCGACTGGTAATCTGAATATATTCAGAGTGCCCTGCATGCGACGTAATGAGTCCGTCTGTCATCCGCACGAGATGATCCCCTATCTCGTATTTGCATTACCATTGGTGTTGTGGAAGGCGCGCAAAAATCGTTACGTAATTAATCACACGCATTTCATTTTTCCCGACGGTGTACTCGCTTACCTGGCCAAAAAATTCATCCGATTGCCCTACGTCATAACCGCCCACGGGTCCGATGTGCCGGGCTACAATCCGGATCGATTTCAGTTCCTCCACAAAATTCTTGCCCCTTTTTGGAAGGTAGTTGCTAGAAATGCAGAGTACATTATCTGTCCAAGCGCTCACCTTGCCGAGCTAATCCACTCGGTTGATCCGGCTGTACGAACCAAGGTTATTCCCAATGGAATAGATCTGGCTAAATTCGATGCGAATCGACCGCGTAAACGACAGGTGCTTGTTGTAACTCGTATGGTCGAGCGCAAGGGGGTTCAGTACCTTATCGAGGCGCTGTCCGGCTGGCAGTGTGACTTTGAGGTAAAAATCGTTGGGGACGGCCCGTATCTGCCTGAATTGAAGAAACGGGCCAGGGACCTTGCTGTCGATGTCGATTTTCTGGGATATGTTGATAACAAGAGTTCTGAATTTCGGGATTTGTTTGAAACCTCGGAAATTTATGTTTTTACATCGTCGTCAGAGAACTTCCCAATTGTTCTCCTCGAAGCTATGACTGCAGGTACTGCGATTATCACTTCTAACGATACTGGCTGTGCGGAAGCGGTTGGTGATTGCGCTATGCTCGTTCCTCCTATGGACTCGACTGCGATCAGGAATGCGTTGCAAGTGCTGATCGGCGACCCTGAACTGTGCCGTGATCTTGGTCGCAAAGGTCGCGAGAGAGTCGAGGCGATGTTCAGTACCGAAACTGTAACTGAGCAGTACGTAAACCTTTATGACGAGGTAACCTCAGTACGTGGCGAGAATCACAAAAATCAAAAGTCCGACGATCACGAGTAGCTGCTGCAGTATGTTGGTCTGGATTCGGGTGAAGCTAAATTTTGTAAAATCTAGCCTGCCTGCTAGGAATTCATTATCGGAAAAGCCGACTGGAACAGACAGTAACCCGTCAATGTGTAGCTCAATATCCGAATCGATCGCCAGCCCAGTAATTTGTCTCAAAAGTGTGAATAAGTTCGCACGTTACATGAGACCGAGCACTCGGATCGGAAGCTCGTTCTCAGTTAACATTTGAGTATGTAAAACCGACCGATATATGAATCTTCAACTAACGGTCGTGAAATAAAAGTGAATTAAGATATTCACGTAAGAAAGAAAAAAATCATGATAAGAAAATATAGAAAAATCGGATTCATTATTCAGATTTCCGGATGCGGTGCGCGAAGCTACTGACCAATGTCGGTTACTTGTGTATTGCGATCGTGTTGTTAATTGCACATCAGGTTTAGAAAACAAAAAAGAAGCGTCTCTTATAAAAATTAGTTCAGTAAAGCGAAGGATTGTTCTTCAGCTAAAGTTAATGTGGCAAGCCCAAGATTTCTGGTCCAGTCAAACTGTTAGGACTTTCGATTGTTGAGTGATATTTCCTTCGGTCCATTGCTGTAAAAATTGTTCTGAGTTCATGCCACTCAGCGACCCATGCGGCCTGATCGTGTTGTATTCCTCCAGCCATTGATTGATAACCACACGAGCCTCAGTCATTGAGCTAAACAACCAACGGTCCAGGCAGGTCATGCGAAAAATTGAATTGAAACTCTCGCAGTAACCGTTTTGCCACGGACTACCCGGATCAATATAGTGCGTATCCACGTGCTTTTTCTTCAACCAGGTCTGCACTGCCTTGGAAACCATTTCGGGTCCGTTATCACTTCTGAGACAGACTGGCCG
>JABIUH010000136.1 GCA_018701055.1 Woeseia sp.
GGCCGAACGATAAATTCGTAGACGTCCGGTAGGGCCAGCATGCGGGGAAATCCGGCCGGAGTTCCGCAGTTCGAAATCGGATCTGGGACGCGGTCTTTCGCAACCAATTCCAGCGTTGCAGCGTATTTCGCTTCCCAGACGTCTGTTAATGGCGGGTATTGTCGGACCCCTGGGCTGCCCGCTCGACCATCCTGCGGCTCAACTGTTGCGGGGTCGAAAATACCGCCATTGCCTTCAACGCGTTGCCAGACACCGCTCCAGTCAGGAAGTGCGCCTGCTGCCTCGACATTTACTGACAGCAATGCCAAAACTAACCATATCAACTGAAGTAGCATCGAGGTACCTACAGGGTTGAAGAAGCATTGATAGTAGAACCGCACTGGCATTCAATCAATGCGGGATCGAAGCCAGGCCGAATCTTGATACACTGCCATAATGCCAGTACAAATAACTAAAACTCGTTAATTCAATCAATTGAATCAGGGGATGATCATGCGCAAGGTCAAATTAGCCGTTTTGGCGGTGGTGCTTTCGGTAACTGCTGCGGTTTCAGCCCAAGATATTGCTGAGCCATTTAAGGTCGGCACATTTGAGATCAACGGCAATCCGGAAGTCGGTATTGTCTTGCGCGATAGCATCATCATTGAATTGGATGCAGCCAATGCCACACTAGAGCGAAGCGTGTCCTACCCCAGCATACCGGTGCCAGCAAACATGCTGGAATTAATTGAACGCTACGACTACGGGGTTAAGCGACGTCTCTACGAAATCGTCAATCATCATGTCGGCAACGATACTCTCGGCGACGATCGTCCGAGCTATGTACACAACGTCGATGACGTGCGGACGTTGCCGCCAATTATGTATCCCGGGAAAATTCTAAACGCGGCCGTCAATTTCTATAGCCATATAGACGAATCTGGCAATGAGGAAGAGCGACGCGAATCTGATCGTCTACGCAGAGAAGAACGCGGCGTTCCTTATCTGTTCCTGAAACCAAGTCGCGGGGCCGTTGTTGGCAACGGCGCAGAGATTGTCATTCCATTCGGCCGCAATCGTACCGACTGGGAGGTCGAACTAGGCGCAGTGATTGGAAAAACGGCTAAATACACATCTGCCAATGATGCAGAGGCGCATATTTTTGGCTACATGGTGACCATGGATATTTCAGATCGTGGCGGCCGCCCGCCGGGTGGCGCACGCTTTACCAGCGATTGGTTTGTCGGTAAGGGACACGATTCATTTGCGCCGCAGGGTCCATGGATAGTGCCGAAAGAATTCTACGGCAATCCAATGGAAATACTGCGCCAGTCGCTAAGCGTTGGTGGCGAACAAATGCAGGAAGCCACCGCAGGTGACATGATTCACTCGCTGTGGGAGTTAGTCGAGTATGCATCTTCAATTATTACCCTTCATCCCGGCGACGTGATTAACAACGGCACGTCGGGTGGAACAGGGATGGGCACGGCAGTGCGCGGCGCACAACGATTCTTACAGCCAGGCGAAACTGTTTCGGCGACAATCGATGGGATTGGGACGATAACGTTGCCAGTCGTAGGCGAAGAGAAACCGAAAGGACTGACGGGAGCCGAACTCCCACCAGTTGATTCTTATCGTGATCCGCTCTAGGTATTTTTGTTGACGTACTTGTACTGAATCGTCATCGCCGCAATAAAACCGACGGCGCAGATTCCGGCGATTACAAAATAGAAATATCGATACCCTTCGGCACCTGGGTAGGTGTCGAGTAAGTAGCCGAAAATTTCCGGCATAAACACATCCGGCGTAAATCCGATCGCAGAGACGATTCCGGCTGCCGTTCCGGTTACGGCGAGGGGCACCTTACCTTCTTCAAGCAGTGCGAAATATATTGCGCGTAACGCAAATATCATTGTTCCTGCCACGAGGACGTTAACAATTAACAGGAAGTACATTGATGCTCCACCTGGGAGCAATGCGAATCCGACAAAACTTAGGAGTAGAACAATGAATAAAATCGCCGTGGACTTGGCGACGCCAATCTTATCGGCCACAAACCCCGCCGCAACCGCAGCAAAAGGTTTCAACAACATTTTTCCGATTGAGATAAATCCTGCAACAGCCACAGAAGTCAGGAATACGTCTGCTGCATAGGCAGAAAAGTACAATGCTCCCCAATAGGCGCAATAGCCGGTCAATATTACGATCGCAATCAGCCAAATTACCGGCATTTTGAGAACAGCAATAACTTCTTTTAGTCCAACCTTTGCGGCATTTGTCGACTCCCCTGATTCCGCCACTGGATCATCGACGAAAAACCAACATAGGACGCCAAATAGCATAATGGCTGCCGACGCTTGTGCGATCACAACTGACAGCGCTTTATCGCCACTCCCTAACCACGCGAAAATTGCGAGCAATGCAAAGTGCGGCACCATCTCACCAATTCCTCGGATTCCCTCGAGAACACCGAACGCACGGCCTTGCTCTTCCGGTGGCGCCCAATTTCGGGTGGCACGGATCATCGCACCCCAAAAAAGTAAGGTAATCGATATTCCCCAGAATCCATGCACGACCAAACTAGCGGTATAGGACGGAATCGTTGAGAAATAGAATCCGGCGGCTCCGGTGGCGAGTAGCGACACCGTCATCAATAAGCGCGGAGATACTCGATCCGCTATCCAACCACCAGGAAAGTACGCCAACATAGAGACGAAGCCGAGCGTACTCATGAATCGACCGAGTTCGGTGTTGGTCAGACCGAACGCGTCTATCATGGGTCGATAATAGACTTCAAACAGAAAGGGCAAGACGAAAATGATGCCGCCCGAAAAGGCGATCACCATCATGCTAATCCAGCGACGCGTAAGCTTCATCGATGATTCCTTTTTTAAATAGCGCCAAAGCATTCGACCACAACGGGTCTTAGGCTACAATAGAGGGCATCCATTCAACGGAGTCGACCATGCACGCGCTTAAATTGTTCACCGGGATCAGCATGCTGATTTTTGCCTCTACGGTTATTGCCGCTGGCAAGGTCACAGACGAACGCGTTCTCGCGGAATCTGCGCTCGGGGAAAACTGGTTTCTAAAAGGTGGCAATTTTCGTGGCGAACACTATTCACCACTGTCTCAGATTAATGAAGACAACGTTGCCGAGCTTGGTTTGGCCTGGGCATCCGATTTACCGCTTCTCGATGGCATCGCCACAACACCGATTGTTATTGATGGTGTTATCTACATTTCAGGCGCGTACTCGATCGTCCTCGCGGTCGACGCATCGAACGGTAAAATCATCTGGACCTATGATCCAAAAGTAAGCGATGCGTTTGCTGAAAAGCCGGAACTGTCCTGGATTTCTCGCGCCAGTCGAGGCGTGGGCGTTTTCGACGGACATGTATTTGCGACCACTGCTGATTGCCGCTTAATTTCCATCAACGCGGCAACAGGTGTCCACGAGTGGACCAAACAAACCTGTGACAATGCTCAGGGCTACTCAATTTCTGATTCACCTTATGTAGGCGGCGGGATGGTTTTCGTCGGCAATGCCGGCTCAGAGTCCTACGAAAAAAATCGCGGCTATATCTCCGCCTACGACACCGACAACGGTGAGCTTGTATGGCGCTTTTACATTGTGCCAAGTCACGATCCAGCCGAAAACGATACACCAGCGCTCAAAATGGCGGCAAAAACATGGACGGGCGACGTGCTCGAAAAACATGGTGGTGGCGGAAACAGCTGGAACGAAATGACCTACGATCCAATCTCCAATCAATTGTTCTTCGGCACGTCCGGATCACACTTGTACACCTACGAGGATCGAAGTCCTGACGGTGGCGACAACTTATTTTTATCCTCTATCGTTGCGATAAACGCGAAAACCGGGGACTACAACTGGCACTATCAGACCGTCGACAAAGACAGCTGGGACTACAACGCAACGATGAATATCGTTCTTGCCGACCTATCCATTGACGACAAAAAGCGCGAAACCGTACTTATTGCACCGAAGAACGGATTTCATTACGCACTGGATCGTCATACTGGCGAACTCCTGACTGCCGGAAAATTCGCCAAGGTCAATTGGGCCACTCACATCAATATGGAAACGGGCCGGCCCGCCTACGATCCTGCGGGAGAATACTGGAATGCTGGTGACGACGTCATGCACGCGTTTTGGCCAAATTATTGGGGTTCCCATAGCTGGAATCCGATGGCCTTTCATCCCGGTTTAGGTCTTAGTTATATCCCTGTCGTGGATGTGCCTAGCATCGTAAATAATGATGGCGCTGGCGAAGATGTAGTGATGTTCACTGAAGTTGATAACGCTGCACATAGCCCGGGCAAGCTGGTCGCTTTCGACCCCACAACCCAGAGCATTCGCTGGTCAGTAGATCACAAGCTACCATTCAA
>JABIUH010000134.1 GCA_018701055.1 Woeseia sp.
AGCGGGGTGAGGGTTGGTAGCGGTTACATTGTGAGGATCTGGAAAGGCCGGCAACATTATCGTGCCCGAGGTCTTCGTGGTGACCGGCCCGAGAATTTCAAATTCAAGATCGCTACCGACATTCTTAATAATCTCAACCGCCACGCTGGTATCGCGCCGATACAAACGTCGCATTGAGTTCAGGCGATTGGCGTCATGGGCACCGATAACGGCCTGCAGGAAATCAGAGAATAGATTGTCGCCACCCTTTTTCGTTTTCAGGAGATTTCGGGCGACCAGCACTCGAGCAGAATCGATATCGCTAAGATCAGTACTAATCGATTCAGTGCCATCTGCATGTTCGACCACATCGCCAAGCCCCAAGTCTTTGCCAGTATTGAAGCCGTATCTCGGCAAGCCGTTGTGATAAAGCTTGCCAATCTCAAACTGTGGATCAGAAAATATTCCTGTCAATCCATAGTAATGGTCTTTGTCAAAGTGACTCACAATAATGGCATTAATGAACAAGCTTGATCGCGGCGGCAATCCGGCATCTTGATCGGCCCGCCGTAACGCTTCCAATCGATCGACTAATATCTCGTGGAATCCGCGATTAGGACCACCGTCAATAATGACAATCCCTCCTTCGGCCTCGATTAGCGTTGCATCGCCTTGGCCTACATCCGTGTAGAAGACTTTTAGTTGTTGTTTATCTGAAAGGTGATCGACTTGCACGAAACCCGTTTTGACGTGACCGTTGATATCCGGAACGGTCCGAGCAGGAACCCACCCATCGACGCTATTTGCTAGTTCTACATGTAGGCGCGCGCCGAGCAATCTCGGTTGGTTACTATCCTTATTGGGAGAATCGCCCGCTTTTTTCGCGAGATAGCCATCGACCACTTTTATATACGCAACATCAGTCATCAAAATGACTCCTTAGAATTAACTCTGTCCCAGGACTAATACTTCAGGGTCTGTTTCGTGAAAGCCTGTGTCGGCACTTTGCGAAGAATTTGTCGAAGTACCGAGTTCATTGTATCGATATCGTTGTCAAAGCCGCCATGAGATTCGCTGGCGGTACCGGAACCTGTATTCCCATCGCTATATCTGATCTTCAATTTGGATAAGTTACTCGTCAATCGCCCGTTGTGTTTCTGAATGCCCAGAATTTTCGCCAGACGGGGATTTTCCTCAAATGCACGACTAACCAAATACAGCAGCGACTTTCGGTATACGGCCGCTACATTGTCGTCGCGTTCCAACTTGTCCGTCAGATTGTAGATTGTCATGCGATCAATTCCGGCTTGGGACGAAGGCGTCTTCAATAGTTCGCGGAAGTTAGACCTAAACAACTTATTTGTCGTCGCCGGTGCCAGCAAACCGACACTGGCAACCCGAAGTGTAGGGTATTTTTTGGCGAGCGCCTGGACAAGATGAGCGTGGTAGATAGCGCCGGTATTGTGAACGACCAAGTGAATCTTGATCGCACTATTCTTTGCCAGGAGAGGCTCGATAAACGCCTGCAAGACGTCCAACCCTGCACCGCCATTTTGAAATGGCGCTTCCGCGCCAAATTTCATTTGCCTCCAAATTCCCCTGCCGGGTTTTCCGGCAAGAAATTCAATAATTTTGTTAGTCCAATCGATTAGGCCGCCGGCTCTTTTCGACACTTCGTCATTCTTACCCATGACGACATCTTTGATTTTCTCCAGAAGGCCCGTGTCATACATAAAGTGATAAGGATAAATACGATTCTTTTTGAACGTTCCCTTCATGGCCGCGATTCGGCGTGCAGAGTCCGTTATAGAATTCAGGCCGCCGTGCGCGTACAGCAGGAGGTGATCGTATTTTGGGCTATCGGCCAAAAGTTCGGCGGTTTGGCGTACGTCATCAGCATTACTCCAATAGCGGCCTTTGTCATGATACTGACCATCGTCGATGTGCGCGAAATGCCCAGCAATCTCGCCCCTCGCTGGAGAATTTCGAAAGAGCCCTTCAGCCCGACCCGCATCTGATCCGCCTTCGCGGGGTAAATGCCACACCTGTGGTGTTTCCAATGCCAAACGTAGTACCCACGCATCGCTTATGTTTTGTTGCCAATCTTCATACAGCGAAAGGGCCGTGCCATTGTTTCCCCACTCTCGGCCCCAGCTGTTTTAAACCCAAAATCCGTCGTCGTTGTATCCGATAATTGCGAATGCATGACCGCCGGTAGTCTTTCTGCGCCATGGGATGACCCCGGATCGGCCAGCCGGCTCTTCCCAACCCTCATGAATATCGGCAGAACAATAGATCACGCCAACTTCGTTTAGCGCCGCATGAGAGTCGAGTGCCTAGCCGATAGTAAGCGCCCAGTGTGTTATTGCGTGCGTCCTTCGCGGCATCGACTGTGAGGGATTTCGGTTTCCCCGTCTCGTAAGGCCAAATATCATCGGTACAAACGCCCATGTTGTACCAGCCCTTGATCGCACCGCGACAGCTGGAACCTTCGTATTTAAAACCGCGCCACTCATCATGACGTTTTGCCATTTCATACAACATGCGTGGACTAACCTGATTCGGTCGGTCGCTACGTTTGCGTAGTACGTTGATGACTGCCGCAAGCGCGAACCCCGTGCAAGCGCCCTCATCCTTTTGATCAAGAATTTTGAGCCCACGTGGTTTTGAAACGCTCGATTTGAGCTTGATCAGCGCCGGCTGGTATTGCCAATCACGAAAATCTGGTGCACCGGCGGACGCATTCAATTTGTACTGACCGATATTCTTGATTCTGTCGGTATACATAGCGCCTCTCCAAATACATTCGCCGACTCGTCCTGGCCAAACCAAACAAGCCGATGATCAATTCATATCATTTTCGCTAAAAAATGACCACATTTGTGGTGAACGAGACGAAATCGTCTTGCCCGACCGGCATACTCCGATCAAGTCCGTAAATGAGTCGAGACCAATCTCCGGCGAGCCGCTTAAGATTATGGCCGCGACATCTTCGATACGGAATCACTGATAATGCCAGAGGGCGGTTGCCGACTCGCTTGACGATGCATGTAATGGTATTCGTTTTGGGTGGACTATCGCCGCTTGATCGAGAAGACGGTCGTACTCTCTCGTTCTATAATCTCTGGAAGACAGCATTTACATTTCTGGTCTCAGCGGGGAATTAGTGATTGGATATCTATACAACGACAATTGCGATCAGCATCGTCATTTACATCGCTATCGGGAATTATGCTGGCCGCGGAATCAAGAAGCTGGACGACTACTACGTCGCCGGTCGACGAGCACCAACGTTAATTATCGTCGGCACCCTGGTCGCCAGCGTGATGAGCTCTACCATGTTCCTGGGCGATGCGGGATTTGCTTACGCCGGGCAGGCGGG
>JABIUH010000133.1 GCA_018701055.1 Woeseia sp.
GATCCAGATACAACAAGCGACTATTTCCGCGGATATCAGGCGGATATTGGGCAATCAGGTGCTCTGGAAGCTCGAATTTGAAATCACTACTACGCATGGCGCGCAATCCTATCAAAATTCAACTAAGGTCATAAGAATAGTTTTATAATTCCTAAAGATTCCTTATACTTGCCGACCTTTCCAACTCTCGAAAATGCCAGAGTGGCGGAATTGTTAGATGTCGCACAAGATGTGCAAAGGACAGAACGACCGCGACGGCGCGTTCTTAATTGGGCTAAGAAATAAAAGAAATAGATGTAAATAGTATTGCCGGGGTGGCGGAATTGGTAGACGCGCCGGATTCAAAATCCGGTTTCTTCGGAAGTGCGAGTTCGATTCTCGCCCTCGGCACCATCAAAAAACTCAGTTTTCGGATTCCCTCCAACCCATGAAATTCTGCTCTAGCTGTGGCGCCATAGTCGTCAAGAAAATACCGGCCGACGATAATCGCGAACGTTGGGTTTGCCCGGATTGCCAAATTGTTCACTACCAGAACCCGAAAATCGTCGTTGGCTGCTTACCCGAACGCGACGGCAAAATACTACTTTGCAAACGTGCCATCGATCCGTGCTACGGATTTTGGACCGCGCCTGCGGGCTTCATGGAGCTCGGTGAGAGCATCGCGGCAGGCGCCGCCAGGGAAACACTTGAAGAAGCCTGTGCAACCGTTCGCTTGGGGCCACTATTCGCCGCAGTCGACGTTGTGTATGCGGGTCAATTGCATCTGTTTTTTCGCGCTGAGTTAATTAGCGATTTCTCTGCGGGCGAAGAAAGTCTCGATGTTGCCTTGTATAAGCCGGACGAGATTCCGTGGGATGATCTCGCGTTTTCCAGCAATCGATTCGCGATCGAAAAATGGGTAGAGGACGACGGCGAAACTCACAGCGTCCACGAACTAGTGATTAGTGAAAAGCGCCCAGGGGCACGGATCTAAGAAGTCTCGGGCAACTTAGACTTAGTCCCTCGAGGAAGCAATCGCTTCGCTCAATTGTTTAGCTGGCAAATAGCCGCTGAACAAAGTGCCATCTTCGAGAACAATTGCAGGCGTGCCCCGCAACCCGACGTCCTGACCAATCGCATAATGCGAACTTACGACTGATGCGTCGCAGTCATGTTTGGCAAATTCCTGATCAAGTTTCGCCTTGGTTAAAGCCTCGTTACGATCATCTGCACACCACACATTTTCGGCCTTTACCCAAGACTCAGAAGTGGGTCCATTGCGTGGGTAAAGGAAGTATCTGATCTCAATGCCTTCATCCATATACTCGTCAAGCTGACTGTGCAAACGCCGACAAAACGTGCAGTCAATATCGGTGAAAATATTGACCGTGTGGCGAACTGTTTCCGGTGTGTAAGTAATTAACTCGTCTTCTGGAACCGCAGACATCATTTTCGCGCGAGCATCGTTACGTGATTCTTCAGATAGATTGACCGATTCTTCGAGATCGATTATATCGCCCTGCATGAGATAACGGCCGTCGCTCGAGACATAGGCAATAATCGCGCCCTTTCGAACCGTGTACCAACCATCCACTTCGCTGGCAAAAATGTCGTCGGCTTCAATTCCCTCAAACATCTCCGAGACCGTCGCACGAACGTTTTCGAGTTCCGCAGAATCATCTGCAGCCGGTACTGTCGTAGCCAATACGCAGCTACCAAGCAGTGCGCACAACATTTTGCGGAGAAAACTTACATTCATGAGGACATCCTTAGCAGGGCCAATCAAATTGGAACTAAAGATTTGGACTCACTGGCAACAGACAGGTTCCGCATCAAAAGCGCCGCGATTGTAACAAATGTGACCCGGCGGAGGCGCCTTTTGTTGCGCCAATCGAGCTTATTCGAATATCAGAGCTAGCCACGCGGATGATGCTGGCCGTGCAAATCCTTCAAGCGCTCTTTTGCGACGTGGGTATAAATTTGGGTTGTTGACAGGTCACTGTGCCCGAGCAGCAATTGCACCACGCGTAGGTCAGCACCCCGATTCAGCAAGTGTGTCGCGAAAGCATGGCGCAGACTATGCGGGGACAATTTCTTGCCGATACCACTTTTTTGAGCGTATCGCTTAATGATGTGCCAGAACGCCTGGCGGGTCATACGATCGCCACGGCGAGTCGGAAATAAGTAATCTGTTTGGCGCTCGAGCAGAATCTCCATACGGGAACCGTCGATGAAATCACGTAACCAGCGTTGGGCTTCTTCACCCAATGGGATCAATCGTTCGCGATCGCCTTTACCAACAATTCGCAGGACGCCTTGATTAAAATTGACCTGCGATTGTTTCAAATTAATGAGTTCGGATACACGCAAGCCTGTTGCATACAAAAGCTCAAGCATGGCGCGGTCACGATGTCCTAACGGCTCATCTGTGTTCGGCGCTTGAAGTAGAGAATCGACCTCTTCTTCGGTCAGCGTTTTTGGCAGTGACCGACCGATGCGCGGCATTTCAATATCCGCCGTCGGGTCAGTGTCACGCATTCCCTCACGCATGATGTAGCGAAAGAAACGCCTGAAGCTCGACAATTGTCGCGCCGTCGAACGCGGCTTAGCACCACTCTCGACGCGTCCTGCAATGAAACCCAGAAGGTCGGCTTTCTCAGCTTTTTCGATCGCGATATTGCGCTCAGCAAGTTGCCGACTAAGCGTCATCAAGTCCGCACGATACGCACCCAAAGTATTGGCGGATAATCCGCGTTCCATCCAGATCGCATCAAGAAAACGATCCACTAGTTCTTCCGAACCAGTTGGCGGCTTTCCATTCTTTTCAGACTGACTATTTGTCATAGTATCCACCAATTTCAGGCCTCCCATGGCATGCTGGCGCTTCGATAGTGACGCTTTTCGAGAGTCTGCTGTTACCATCAAACACGCAACGAGATGCAGTCTTAAATCACGTCAATCCGGTCGCCAAGCAACGGATTTTTCAAGAAATTGAGTATGATGAGGCCCACAATCAACCGGCGTGACCGCTGTCACAAATTGGAAAAGGCATTAACATAATGTGACGTAGGTCACAGGCTGCAAGCGTTATTGCGACACTGCCAGTAGGAAATCGACCAAAAATGACCCGCGCAAACCCACCTCGTGTATTTCGTATTAGCGCTTTTTTATACGGCATTAGCGTCTGGTTCGAATTTATCTTGATTGTCGCCTGCATGATTTTGGTCGCTGTGTTCGTCCCAGGGCTCGAACGACGGCGGCGTTGGGTTGCATGGCTGGGTCGGACTTCCATGCGACTCGCGGGAATGCGGACGGAAGTTCGTGGGTTCGAAAACTTGCCCGCGCGAGACTGTATTGTCGTTGCCAATCACTCGAGCTATCTCGATGCGATCGTGCTGCAGGGATATTTGCCGGAGAGATTTTCTTTCGTCGTCAAAGGGGAGATGAAAAATTTCCCTGCAATCGGCTTTCTTTTGCGTCGCGTTGGCTCACGATTTGTCGAGCGCTTTAACACCTCAGAAAGTGCCCGAGATGCACGACGATTGATCCGCGCAGCCAGAGAAGGTGAATGTCTGGCAATTTTTCCAGAAGGGACGTTTACACCGACACCAGGATTGGGTCGATTTCGTGCAGGTGCGTTCGCGACCGCAATTCGTGCGGACCTGCCGGTTGTCCCGGTGGTTATCTCTGGCTCTCGGCACATCCTTGCAGCTGAGACATTATTGCCACGTCACGGACATCTGCGAATTGATTTTTTGCCCGCGATCGAGACCTCGCATCCTGCATATTCGAACAGCAAAAACCTTGCAGCCCTCGCCCGACAGCAAATTTTAAGCGTCTTGGACGAGCCCGATTTATTGCTCGAAGCCTCGGAAGAGGCGTCTACCGCATAAACTATATTGCAGGATCGCAGCAGATACGGGAAAGTAGCGCTCCACTTTTACGAACTCTCGCGGAACACTTCATGGATCAGGACCCAATTGCCATTGTGGCTGCACGTCGAACGCCAATGGGTAGCTTTCAAGGTGAGCTTGGGACAGTCAGCGCGCCTGAACTATCAGCGACCGCCAATCGTGCGGCCCTTAGCGATAGCGGTTTGGATGCAGCAGCAATCGACGAAGTGTTGCTTGGTTGCGTGCTACCCGCCGGCCTGGGTCAGGCGCCGGCACGTCAGGCGGCGTTGAGCGCCGGATTGCCCGTCGGGGTGCCGTGCACAACGATCAACAAGGTTTGCGGTTCCGGCATGAAGGCCGCCCTTCTAGGACATGACCTTATTAAAGCGGGCAGTGCCGAAATTGTATTGGCTGGCGGCATGGAATCGATGAGCAATGCGCCATTTCTGATGCCGAACGCGCGCAGCGGATATCGCATGGGACATCAGAAAGTTCTGGACCATATGTTCTTTGACGGTCTGCAAAACCCCTACGACGGCAATATGATGGGACATTTCGCTGAGCTGACAGCGGAGAAATATGGCCTCACTCGCGAAGAGCAGGATACTTTCGCGATCGAATCAGTCACTCGCGCCAGAGCGGCAGCTGCCGCCGGAAAATTTGCACAAGAAATCGCACCGGTCACGGTACGGAATAGAAAAGGCGACCTAATCGTCAGTGAGGACGAGGGTCCTCGGGTGGCCAATATTGAAAAAATCCCAACGTTACGGCCTGCGTTCAAGAAAGATGGAACGGTCACTGCTGCAAGTTCATCGTCAATTTCTGATGGCGCAGCCAGCCTAATATTGATGCGCACGAGCGCAGCCGTAGCCAATAACACGCCGCGACTTGCGAGCGTTGTAGGACAATCGGGGTACGCGCACCAACCGGAGTGGTTCACGACTGCGCCCGTTTTCGCTATTCAGGCGCTGCATAAAAAGCTGGGCTGGGACGCAAAGTCAGTCGACCTATATGAAATCAACGAGGCGTTCGCCTGCGTCACGATGGCTGCCATGCGCGATGTTGGAATAGCGCATGAAAAAGTGAATGTAAATGGTGGCGCATGCGCATTGGGTCATCCCATTGGCGCATCCGGCGCCAGAATTATCGTGACTTTGGTACATGCACTACGCAATCGTGGCGGCGGCAAGGGCATCGCGTCACTTTGTATCGGTGGCGGTGAAGCCGTCGCGATCGGCATTGAAGTCAAATAGTTAAAACTTAGGGAGTACGGAATGGATCTCGCAAAAGCGAAGGCAGTTGTAACCGGCGCGG
Source organism: Woeseia sp. (assembly GCA_018701055.1). Classification (GTDB taxonomy): domain Bacteria; phylum Pseudomonadota; class Gammaproteobacteria; order Steroidobacterales; family Woeseiaceae; genus SZUA-117. Next base: position 5,187 of record JABIUH010000133.1, read on the forward strand.
CATCAGAATTGGGCCTTGGCTTCGCCACC
>JABIUH010000377.1 GCA_018701055.1 Woeseia sp.
GCATCCTGTCCATAGCGCAGAGTGCCTAGATTCTTATTGGCCTCGTTCCACGCTACAAACTCATCGATCGTCTTCCACGGCGCCTTTCCGTTCTGCGCCGCCAACCAAATGTTGAAGTCGCGGTGCATGCCGTAGTTCATCACCGACATGCAGGTCGGCGTCACTTCGCGGTCGCATTCACCCGCCAGAAGCACGTTGCGCATCGGCTCATTGGTTATGGCGCTCGGGAAGTCTGCGGGATCGACGATCTCGGCGCCCGCCTGTTTCAGCACGGCGATGGCTTCCTCATAGGCTTTGCGCTGGTCTTCCGGCATGCCACCGCGCGGCTGCTTCTCGCCGGGCAGCAAGATTTCCACGCCGTAGCCCAGGCGTGGCACGCCGATACGCGCGCCCTTCAAGCCATCCGCTTTTAGGTGCGGCGTGTAATCGTTGTTGGGCGACAACGTGCAGCGCGTGGTGGCCGGATCGTTGGGATCAGGTTGTTTGCCTTCCGCCGCACCCAGCATGATCGCAACATCGGTGACGCTTTTGCCCATGGGTCCGGCGGTGTCCTGATCCATCGTGATTGGGATGATGCCCCAGCGACTGATCCGTCCGATGGTCGGCTTGATGGCCGCGAGCATATTCAGATTGGACGGCCCGATGATCGAGCCTCCAGTTTCAGTGCCGAAATTCCCGGCCCAGAAGTTCGAGGTGGTGCCCGTCCCCGAAGATGAGCCGCCGGTGTTCAGAATGCCGCGGCCGTCGTTTTGCCCCGGTCGCGGGTCGCGCCGCGGGTCGTAAGGATTGAACGAAAACCCCGAGATGGAACTGTAGGTGCCCGGCGCGCCCTGACCGAAGTAGCCGGCGAACTCACTCATGGTAGTTTTGGCGAGGATGATGGCGCCTGCGTCCTTAAGGTTCTTGGTCAGCGGTGCATCCCAGTCGGGCACGAAGCCTGCCAGCCCGATATTGCCGCCGGTGGTCGGCATGTCAGTGTCCTGGATGTTGTCTTTCAGCGCGATGGGAATGCCATGCATCGGCCCGCGTAGCTTTCCGGCCTTGCGTTCTTCGTCAAGTTTGCGCGCCTGCTCAAGTGCGTGCGGGTTCACCGCGATCGACGCATTGATGACGTTTTCATAGGTCGCGATGCGAATCAGGTACTGCTTCACCAACTCCTCCGACGTGACGCGGCCCTCCGCTATCGCCTTCTGTATATCGGGGATGGAGACTTCCACCACACTGAACGGCGCTCGTGTTTTCGCCGGTGGCGCTGCCTTTTCACAAGACGTCAGTCCAAGCGCCGCTGCGATCAGCAGCGTGGTAGCCAGTAAAGCATTTTTCATGGTCGCATCCGTCCACTGAGTCTTTTCTTTTTCATAGCCTGACCAATATATAGGGGTCACAAGCGGCCTCTCAATACAGCCAAGATACTAGCATGTAAGTGGCTGGTATCCGGGCACCGGACTCTAGCCACTCATAGTTCGGGCTCCAGAGCGGTAGATCGGCACGCAAATTTGACCTCAATCACGAAGCCGTCCAAGTTATGCTTTGTCGTATAGGCTGACAGATCGGCTATCGTGTTTATGAATCCTCTACCATTGAAATTCAAAGACGTATTGCACAAGACGCCGTAACCGGTACGCGCCTTGAACGCCAAAAGTAGCCGATGCAGTTGGCTATTACTCGCAGAAGACACCGTTTGAATGCGGGCCGTCTCGTTGACATGTGTCACTGCGGCCAAGGCATTCGTGGAAGCAAGTTGTGTGCACAGCATAAAAGGACTGGGATGATCGCATCCAAACCACTTTGATGCATCCTCCTCGAGACAAACGGGAGCAATAGGACGATATTGTTCACGCTGCTTAATCTCGTTAAGGCGTTCTCTAGTGCTATTTTGGAATGGTGCAGCAAGAATCGAGCGATTTCCCAGGGCCCGTGGTCCTATTTCGTATTTTCCGTTTACCCATCCACTTATCGCCGCCCTCCGCAAGTCGGAGTTGTTTTACACCACGCTTCGGGATTGCCGACCAAAATGTCAGCTTCCTCCGTGGAGGCAAGCAAGTAATTATCCACTTTGCCATCTATGTAATAGTCGACCTTTGTGAAGCAGTCTTACAAGACCATGGAACGCACTCCAGATGGAACTTCTTCTTTTGCGGGCTCCGGGTTCATCGCCTAAAAACTGTCTTCACATAGCCTAAATAGCTTTGTCTCTTCCTCAGCAGACTTAGTCGGACGGGGTCTTGAAGTTGATAGCGGTCAGAATCCGGCCGATGACTTCGTTCATGTATTGAGTCTCGCCACCGTGGCTGGGACCCAAGCGGACGACTACCAAGTCTGCAGAAGGAATGATGACCGTCATCTGGCCCATAGCTCCCGCTGGCCAAAAGGCATCGAGGGGAACCTGGTCCATTCGACTGCCCAGATTGAGCCAGAATAGACCGCCGTAACCGAGAGTGGGATCGCCCGGAGCGGGACTGCTGACGAAGTCGACCCATCCATCTGCCAGGATACGTTCACCCTCAAATACACCGTCCCACAGATGCAGCAATCCGAACCGTGTCCAATCCCATGCGCTGCCGTAATCGTATCCGGTCATGATGAAATTGCCCCAGGGGTCCGTCTCCAGCACGAAATTGCGCGCGCCAATTCGATCGAACAACACACTCTGTGGAAACTGCAGGTAGTTCTCTCCTCTCGCCTCAACTGTCTGGCGAATGATTCGACCAAGTGTCAGCGGATCGGAGTTGCGATAGCGAAATTGGGAGCCAGGCGGGAGCTCAGCCGGTTGGTTCACTGAGTGTTCGAAAACATTTATGCCATCAAAGTAGACTCGAAGGTGCTCGTTCGATGCAGTCCATGCATCCGATCGTTCACGTGCAAAATTTGTGAATTCCAGGCCACTGCTCATGTTCAGCAGGTCCCGGATTTTGATCTGCCGACGTGGATCCTCAAGACCCTGCCATTCAGCGATTGGCGCAGGATCGTCCAGGGAAATCTCTTCCTGCTCAGACAAAACTCCGATCAGCGCCGCAGTGATGCTCTTGCCCTGGGACCAGCTGATTTGCGGCGTATCCTGACCGAATCCACCAGCATATCGTTCGTCGATGATCTTGCCGCGATACACGACCACAATGGCGCGCGTATTCTGGCCGTCGCGTGAGATCGCCCAGTCCAGTGCGCTGCCGAGCTCGCGCTGATCGACCTCCGGAAATGTCGCGTGTGCCTCCAGGTCGCCGAGCGGCCAGGCTTGCGTCGCGGGATCAGGAAGCGCCGATTTGATCTTGACCGGTTTGAAGAAGACTCTATCCACGCCGGTGGGCAGGATAGTGCAACCCTGGTCGCCGTGATAACGCGCCTTGCGGTCGGGTTCAACACCAGGAGCCGATACCGTGACACTTTTGTCTTCCTCGTCGACTGCAAACCCAAAACTTTCGTCCCAGCCGAATCGTAGTTTGAATGGCACGATATCTTCTGCGAGAACTCTTTCAGCAGATCGCTGGTTCTCTCTACCGACCACATAGAGACCCGAGCACAGATGGTGTGCTGCCATTGCAGTGATATGTCCTTTGGCTTCGACAGTACGCTGCTGGCTAAACTCTGCAGCATTGACGATTGCGCCCAGAAAGATAGCGGCTGTTGCCGTTACAAATCTTTGTCGCGATACACACATGGCAAATCCTCGTTATTCAAATACGCTAACCATGGATGTGTCCATAGTCTTGCAGACGTTCGTACTAAGTCGATAGTGGTCATTTACGTCAAGTGTAGCCGAACAGCCGTGTTTAGAGAGGAAAGAGGACATTCTAATCTGGTCAATTTTTCACGAATTTCGTAATTGCGGCATTTCAGTATTATTTTCGCTTACTAACAATCATGTGCTGCCATCGCCCTGCACTAAAGCACTCTTTCTTGGATCTGAAATACGGCACTTAGCAATCAAATACGCGGGAAACATACGTTAAATTAAAGAGCTATCAACTATTTGCTCAGGTCCGACCCTGATTTTCGGCAGAAGAAGAGCCAGCCGCCGCGTGATAGCCTAACCTGATGAATGATCTGTCATTTCGCCCCGCCGTGGAGTCCGACTTAACTGACATCGTTGCGATGCTCGCAGATGATGAACTGGGTCGCCAACGCGAAGACCCGTCGATCCCCTTAAATAAGAAATGCATTGACTTATTCGCCGCGATTGATCGCGATCCGAATCAGTTGCTGGCAGTAGTAGAAAGCAAACGGATTCTCGTTGGCTGTTTGCAACTCACATTTATTGCAGGTCTTTTGCGACAGGGGATGGTGCGTGGTCAGATTGAGAGCGTTCGCATCGTAACGCAGCACCGCGGCAAAGGGCTTGGCCGAAAAACGTTTGAGTGGGCTATAACAGAGTGCCGCAAACGTGGCTGCGGGTTGGTTCAGCTGACCACGGACAAAAGCCGGGCAAATTACTATCACTTCTACGAGTATTTAGGGTTTACAGCAAGTCACGAGGGAATGAAAATTTCGCTATGATCAAAGATAAACGCGTCGATTCAGAAATCGTCGAAGCCGATGACTTCGAGATTCTCACTTTTAATTTGGTGTCATTTTTTCAAGCTAGTTTTCAAGCCGAATTATGGGACCATTGATTGTCTTGTAGTATAGACATTAAATTAATCTGGAATGTTTGGCTTAAACGGCAGTTCCGAAACGAATGAAAAGGGCCATTTAAATGCCGATTGAGGAATCTCATCTTGTATTCATTTGTGGTTCAGCGCTTAGCGGCCAACCTGACAACGGTAATTTAGCTGGCGCGAAATTTTGTGGCCCGGTAAAAACCGCCGCTGAATATCGTATGCACTCGGTAGAAAACGGTTGGCACCCAGGGGTCTATGAAACGTCGAACGAAGGAGTTTCTATAGCAGGAGAACTGTACGAACTCTCACAGAAGCAATTTGATTTTCTGGCATCTACCGAACCTCCACACATGTACCCTGCCGGTATCAAACTTGATGACGGTCGGCTCGCTATAGCTATGCTTTATCCAAAGGAGCTGGTCGAATCAAATGCCTGGCCGGACATTTCAGAGCATGGAGGTTGGGTAGTCTATAAGGCTTCTAATTAAGGGCCGGCAAAAAAAGCCATCGGTAAACACAGCTCCTTTTATTTAGTCACCCGCCAGGCCCCTGATGATGCTCCAGTGGTCGAGTGCATCATAAAAAGATTTTATTGGCACTCTTTCATTGAGTCCGTGTGCAAACATCTCATTCGAATTCATGTGCAGACAAATAAGGACATCCACCAAACCATTCAAAGCTGCATATCTAGAATCATTTAACGGCGTGCACGTCGACGTCTTTTGAAGTGAAATGGCGTTCTGCTTAAACGGACTCAATCGCCATGCCGCCAACTTGTTAGTCTTGATGCCACTTGTTACTACCACTGCACTTCACGCTGCGTAAGACGCGCATTCTTGTGCGGTAAAGATCGATTCACAGGCAAAAGTTTTGAGCATCGCAGGCAGTGGCTGGAAGATCGTCTAATTTTGTTGTCCGGTATCTTTGCAATCGATCTCATGGCCTATGCCATCATGAGTAATCATTACCATGTGGTCGTAGAACTAAAGCCGGAGCAGGCAAGCGCTTTAAGCGATGACGAAGTGATCGAACGCTGGGGTAATCTATACAACGTTCCAGACACGACATCAGTTTCAGCCATTGCGATCTGGCGAGAGCGTCTTGCGGACCTAAGCTGGTTCATGCGTTCTGAATGTCGCTAGAATCAATGGCCCTGGCGCTAGAATGAACACACGAGACAGAACACCGTTGGAGAGGCTTACCATGACGCTCCTAAGGTTTACAGGCAGCTGGTAATTAGGGGGCGAACCGAATTTCCCGAGGAAAATTGAGCATCGTACAGATGACTACAAATTGTACCGTCACCTTATACGCCACCAGACCCTTGCTGGGGATGTCTTGAATGGGTTTGACCCCTTTTAAGATTTGGGGATCTCGACGTAATGCTGAGATTTCCCCTTACAGAATTCCCTTGCTTCTTCCACTGTGTCGAATTTCGCCTCCAAAGTCATTTCTTTGGTATCCGGTTTTGGCGATTTCTGTTTGATCATTTGGTAGCTGTATACGCTGTACATATTGGTTGGTCCCAAATTCCGTCCATCGCCGTTCTGGCATGGTCTGTCTATATTACGGTGCTCATTATGCTTGTGTGGCTTAATTATCGGGGAAAATAAAAAATAAAGGGTCGAAAATAAAGAAAATAAGGGATCAAACCGAATTATTCGACGATTATTGAGCTCACATAGGTGACTACATACGCCCTACACGCCACCAGGCCTTCGTTGGGAGCTTCATAAATCGGTTCGACCCCATTTAAGCTCATTTAGGCTCGTTGATCCGCAATCAACGGGTATACTGCCCGGCCATCGACCAAGCGCTGACCCATGCCCGCATCTGCTCCTAAACTGCACGACTACAACAAGTACTGGGCCGAGTGCTATGGAATTGCACCTCAGTTGCCCATGTCGCGCGAGGAAATGGACGCGCTCGGTTGGGATTCCTGCGATATCGTCATTGTCACCGGCGACGCTTATGTTGATCATCCGTCCTTTGGCATGGCGATCATTGGTCGGCTTCTCGAGGCCAATGGTTTTCGCGTAGGGATCATCGCCCAACCGGACTGGCAATCGAAAGAGGCTTTCGAGGCGCTTGGCAAGCCAAATCTGTACTTCGGCGTTGCCGCGGGCAACATGGATTCCATGATCAACCGCTACACGGCGGACAAGAAAGTCAGAAACGATGATGCCTATACGCCACATGGCGCAGGCGGCAAGCGTCCGGATCGATGCTCACTGGTTTACTCGCAGCGCTGCAAAGAAGCGTTCAGCGACGTTCCGGTCGTTCTCGGCGGCATCGAGGCCTCGCTTCGACGCATAGCGCATTTTGACTATTGGCAGGGGAAAGTACGACGATCCATCCTGCTCGATGCGAGTGCCGATATCTTATTGTTCGGCAACGCTGAACGCGCTATCGTTGAGTTGTCGCACCGCATCGCTCGGGGTGATTCGGTTAAGGATATCCGCAACATACGCGGCACCGCTTTATTGCGTGACGATACGCCCGACGGATTTTGGGAAATCGATTCGACGCGTATAGACCGGCCAGGGCGTGTCGATCATATCGTTAGTCCTTACGTCAACACACAGGACACGGAGGCTTGCGCGACGAAGCAGGCCGAAACGGCCGACGAAGCGAACGTCCTGAGATTTGTCCCTGACGCGAAAAAAAATCGCGACAAGACTGTCATTCGATTACCGTCTTTTGAAAAAGTCCGTAACGATGTTGTTCTGTATGCACATGCAAATCGAGTGTTGCACCTGGAGACGAACCCCGGGAATGCTCGTGCGTTAGTGCAAGCCCACGGTGGTCGAGATCTTTGGATTAACCCACCGGCGCAACCGTTGTCCACCGAAGAAATGGACTACGTATTTGGCATGCCATTTACCCGGGTTCCACATACGGACTACGGTGATGCGCGCATACCTGCCTATGAGATGATTCGCTTCTCCGTGAATATCATGCGTGGGTGTTTTGGTGGTTGTACCTTCTGTTCGATCACAGAGCACGAAGGCCGCATTATTCAAAATCGCTCCGAGGAATCGATTCTCGAAGAAGTAAAGAAGATCCGGGACACGGTACCGGGCTTTACTGGTGTTATTTCTGATCTTGGCGGTCCGACAGCTAACATGTATCGCCTTGCGTGCAAGAGTCGGGAGATAGAAGCGGCGTGCAGATTGCCGAGCTGTGTTTATCCAGGTATTTGCAGCAACCTCAACACCGATCACTCGGCATTAACCGCGCTGTATCGAAAAGTACGCGAGCTGCCCGGCGTGAAGAAAGTGTTGGTCGCATCAGGCTTGCGTTACGACCTCGCCGTAGAGGATCCTGAGTACGTTAAGGAGTTGGTGACTCATCATGTCGGCGGTTACCTCAAAATCGCGCCCGAACATACCGAGCAAGGGCCGCTCGACAAAATGATGAAGCCGGGCATCGGCAGCTACGATCGCTTCAAGGAAATGTTCGAGCAGTATTCGAAAGAGGCGAACAAAGAGCAGTACCTGATTCCGTATTTTATCGCCGCACATCCTGGCACGACAGATGAAGACATGGTGAATTTGGCATTGTGGCTGAAGAAAAACAACTTTCGAGCAGATCAGGTGCAGGCTTTTTATCCGTCGCCAATGGCGACAGCAACTGCCATGTATCACTCGGGAAAGAACCCACTACGGAAGGTCTCCTACAAAAGCGATACCGTTGAGACGGTGAAGAGCCCCGAGAATCGACGCCTGCACAAAGCGATATTGCGTTATCACGACCCCCTTAATTGGCCGCTTATCCGCGAGACACTAAAGAATATGAATCTCGGTCGACTAATCGGATCCGGCGATGACCAACTTGTGCCTCTCGATCAACCCAGCGAGAAGGACGTGCGTTATTCTGCGCGCAGAAAAAACAGGGCATCCGTCCACCAAAAACGAATCCGCAAAGGGAAAGCGCTCACCCAACACACAGGATTGCCGCCACGAGAACAAAGCTAGGGGAGCAAATAAGGACGCCCACTAAACATCTCAAATTTACGAATTTCGAATCAATTAATGGCGTGCACGACAATGTCTTTTATGGGAACTTTCAATTAACGCTTGCATTGTATTGTAGAAAATAAAACCGGCCGAGATCCACACACGAACCGAATTCACTATCGAAGCGCAGTTAGTCGGCATTGATGGGGCAATTAGTGGATGTTCAGATTTCCCTTTCTGCACGGGCTGCGACTAGGGATTAATCTCCGGGTCGAATTTGGTGAAGTTTATTGGTATCGATTCACCCTGTTCCCCGAAAATTTAATTTAATACCTTTGCTACTTCACGAGCAGCACGAATCCCTGACCAATAGGCCCCATGGCAAGTACCATTCGCACGAGCAGTTGCCTCGCCGGCAAAAAACAATTTGTTATCAATGGCAAGCGGTAACGATTCACGTTGGTGAAATTGACCGGGTAAAGCACAGGCATAGGAACCCAATGTCCAAGGGTCTGTGACCCAGGCGGTAACAATGGACCGACCGACCGATTGCCTAATATCATTACCAAATAACTCTGCAATGCGATCTACGGCAAACTCATGAGCTGCTTGCTGACCTTGCTGCTCCATCCAGACACTAAAACGCCCGCCCATAAACACTGTTACGACATTTGTAGACATGAGGTTCACATCGATGTAAGCCCCCTGTGCTTCACTGGACCAAGTCTGATAATAACCGCTAGCCCCAGGGCCAAAAACATCTTTAGTAAAATGCACCCCGATTTTATTTTCGGCACCTAAGGGCACTCCTTGAATGGCTTCCATTTTCCAATCGGGTAATCGTGGCCTAAAGTGAATATGTTGCGCAGCCAGTACTCCATTGGACACTGTGCTGATGAGACAGCGAGCTCGCAATGATCCTTTAACGGTTTTTACAAGGATTTCTTTTTCCGACCAATCCACACTTTCCACTTTCGTGTTTAGTGAAACCTCAACGTCGCTGCCCCACTGTGCGACTAAATTTCCATAGCCGCTCAGAGTGTTAAAACTTTTATGCTCTTCAACCTTATGGAAAAAATCAGCTGCCGATGCCTCATCAAGATCTTTAGGTGCTGTTACAGCCATCATGTCAATGTACGGTGTTGCGTACGGATTTTCGAGATCAATGATTTCACTGATAGCGCAGTCATCACCACCATCAACAGAGCTCCGTATAGCCTCTTGACATTCTTTGTAATACTGCTTCCGTGCTTTCATCTCGTTTTTATCTAGCGGCCTACCGTTATAAATGTAATGTGCGTCGTAAAGATACTCCTCGATAACGGCACCCTGACTTTTTGCAAAATCTATAAAGGGATTGCTTTCGTCAATATGGTTTTCAACATCAGGTCCGGCCTCTAAGTAAGCACAACCCAAATCAAACCAGACATCAGGGGCTATTTCTTCACTGTAAGCACGGCCACCGATACGATGAGAGGCTTCTACCACGATAAATGAAATTCCTTGTTTGGTAAGTTCTTTGGCGGCGGATAAACCGGCAGAACCAGCGCCAATAATGATGACATCTGTTTGCATAGACATAACTCCTTCCTTGATTATGAGGTGAACCCATTTTTTTCCCTCGCGGCGGAGGAGTTCCTACTGCGCCGATCCAGGGTCGCATTCCGGTAATTGGTCGTGTGGCGTTATTCATAGTAAATTTATAGAAAAATTCTTATGAATGTTTGGATAGTTACCGGGTTTTTAGAATTTTCCGTAGATTTTCTGCGGCATAGTTCTCGGTCAATCGATGAACCAAAACAAATAAGGATATTCACCAAATCATTCAAATCTGCATTTTTCGAATCATTTAGTGGCGAGCGCGTTGACGTCTATTGAAGTGAATTGGTATTTTTCCTCAACGGACTCAATTGCCTTGCCGCTGCCACGCCGCAAATTTTGTATCCGGGGATCGGTGGCATCCCAACTACGGGGATCATCAATACGCAAATCAACCGGAAACATTTGGCGATTTAAGGTTAGCTGCTAATGGAACTACATAATTAGTAATCAACTGACCCGCGTGTTAATTCCCGGCCGCAGCCACTGATCTTCGACAATTACCTGGCACTGTTCCCTTGCGTATCGCTCAATATCAGTCTAAAAGTGTTGCATGGTGATTAAGACTCCATTTAGGCGAATCTTTGCCGCGCGCCGCCGCGTGACTGCATTGGCGTCGCTGATTTGGTTAAATTTGGCTATGTTGCCATGCGCCATGGCGCTGCAGCAGGAAGCGATCTGTCCAGATTGCCCTCCTGGTCATTCGCAGCAGATGGCATCACATCATGGCCACGACGAATCTGACTCTGCGCCAAGCTGCAATACTGCACAAACTGATTGCTGTGATTTCGGTGACTTCACCGTCGACGATCGCGGCCAAAAGTCAGGAAAGAATGATGGCGAACAATTCGCACTCGTTCCTGTATTGGAAACGGTGAAACTTGCCCGACATGTACGATTAACCGTCTTCCCAACGGGACCTCCCGACCCAGCACCTGGGACACGGCGCCTCCACGCCATCTATTGCGTCTATCTGAATTAGTTAAAACCTCGTTTTAGA
>JABIUH010000420.1 GCA_018701055.1 Woeseia sp.
CCACGGTGGCGGCGACTTGCCAACGTTGTCTCGAAGCTTTTGAGCATCACCTGGACATACCGATCAGGTTGCTTGTGGGCGTTAAGGACGGCACGGTAATGGATGGCCCGGGACTCGACGAGTTCGAAGTTTGGGAGCTCTCCGGAGACACTGTGCGAGCGGTGGATTTTGTGGAAGAGTCGCTGATTATGGCGATGCCTTTCGCGCCAATGCATGAATTTGACGAGTCGTGTAAGGCGTTGCATGGACCGGTAGAGAGCGATACGCCGGATACGATTCGTCCGTTTGCAGATCTTCGATCGAAAATGGGAAAATAGATACATAAGGGTCAGGCGCGAATGTCTGGCTGATAAACGAATTTGATGGTGGCCCAGTGCTATCGTTAACTTGGAGACCAGAATGGCAGTTCAAAAAAGTCGTAGAACCCCCTCAACCCGCGGCATGCGGCGTTCGCACGTCAAAGTTAAAGTACCGGCCTTGTCGGTTGATCCGACTTCAGGTGAGACTCACCTGCGTCACCGCATAACCCCCGACGGGTTCTATCGCGGCAATCAGGTTATTGCTCAGCCTGAAATTGAAGACGACGACGAATAACGACTCCGATCTAGGGTAGGCTGTCCGACATCGGGGCAGCAGGTCGAAAGACTTCGTGGGATCGAAATCCGTCATATCACTAGACGCAATGAGCGGCGATCGGGGTGCCGAGATTGTCGTGCGCGCAGCAAAAGCGACGCTGGATAAATATTCCAAAGTCGAACTAATCCTCGTTGGTGACGAAGCCGAAATAGCGGGGCACGTCACACGTATCGTTGGCGAAGAAAAGCGCCTTAGTATTCGTAACGCGACGCAAGTTGTCGGCATGTCGGAATCTCCCGTCGAGGCACTGCGGAAGAAGAAAGATTCTTCAATGCGTGTCGCGATTGATGTCGTGAAAGATGGCACTGCGCAGGCTTGCGTAAGTGCTGGCAATACCGGTGCCTTGATGGCAACCTCAAAATTTGTGCTCAAAATGCTACCCGGTGTTGACCGGCCTGCAATTATCGCGGAATTGCCGGCTATAGGTGGCACTGTCCACATGTTGGATCTCGGTGCGAACACGGTTAGCACCGCTGAACAGTTGTTTCAGTTTGCGGTCATGGGTTCGATCGTAACTGCTGACATAAGTAACATTGAACGCCCTCGAGTTGCGTTGTTGAATATTGGTGTGGAAGACATCAAGGGCAACGACATGGTTAGAGATGGCGCTGCGCTGCTAAATGCGAGCGGCTTAAACTACGTCGGCTTCATAGAAGGCAATGAAATATTTTCCGGCAAAGCTGACGTTGTCGTGACGGACGGATTTACCGGCAATATTGCTTTGAAGACGATGGAAGGTACCGTCGGTCTTGCATCACATTATTTGCGGCGCGCGTTTACCAAGAATTGGCTGACAAAACTTCAGGCGATCGTCGCAAAATCCGTTCTTACTAATTTGTCCGTTGACATGGATTCTCGCAATTATAATGGCGCGTCTTTGGTCGGACTGAATGGAATTGTTATCAAGAGTCACGGCAGCGCGGATTCGCATGCATTCCAACATGCTATTGAAACCGCAATAGTCGAAGTTAGAAATCAGGTGCCACAACAAATTGGAAATTTGCTGCAAAGGGAAGCTGCATGACCTTTTCGCGAATCGGTGGTACCGGTCGTTATCTGCCTGAGCGTGTATTGACCAATGCCGATAGGGAAAAGATTGTCGACACGACCGATGAGTGGATTCGCACGCGAACGGGCATAGAAGAACGTCATGTTGCAACAGACGACGAACAAACGTCCGACCTATGTGTGAATGCCGCGAAAATTGCGATGGCGGATGCTGGCGTCGATCCACAGGATATCGATCTGATCGTAATCGGGACAACCAGTCCCGATTTACTGTTTCCCAATGTTGCGACCATCGTGCAGCACAAAATGGGCATCCCGGCCTGCGCTGCATTCAGTCTTGAAACAGCATGCAGCGGTTTTATCTACGCTATCAGCACAGCGGATAAATTTATTCGAGCGGGAGATACAAAGTGCGCATTAGTCATTGGTGCAGAAATCATTACCAGGCTGATTGACTGGGAAGATCGTAATACCTGTGTCTTGTTTGGTGACGGCGCTGGTGCGGTTATTCTTCAGCCTTCTGAGGAGCAAGGCATTATGTCGACGCATCTTGGTGCTGATGGTCAATATAAGGACCTTTTGTACTACCCAGTTGGCGTATCAAATAATCTTGCTGCAGCGGGAGTCGGTGATTCGAGAATTATGATGGCCGGCAACGAAGTCTTTAAGGTAGCGGTCAAGACATTGGCATCCATTGCACAAACTGCATTGGACGCTAATAATATGACCTTGGATGATGTCGATTGGCTTATTCCACATCAGGCGAATCTTCGAATCATCCAGGCAGCGGCTAAGCGCATTGGAATGCCGATGGAAAAGGTGATTCAAACGGTGCAGATGCACGGGAATACATCAGCGGCTTCTGTGCCGTTAGCGCTCGACGTTGGAATTCGAGATGGGCGTATCAAGCGGGGGCAGACATTGTTGCTGGAGGCGTTTGGCGGTGGATTTACGTGGGGATCTGTACTGCTTCGTTACTGATTCTCGAGTGTCGCTACGCTACTCGCTCTGTTAATATTCGCTGATCAAACTGCGTAGGAAATTCGAATGCGCCTTTTTACTTTAGCTTTACTACTTTTGATTCCTTTTGCACTGCATGCAGCCGAACAATGTGACAGTCGGCCGCTCAATATCTTGTTAACCAATGATGACGGTTTCGACACCGACGGCATTAAGGCATTGCATCGTCGTCTCGTAACATTTGGTCACAATGTCAAGCGTATTGCGCCCGATCGAAACTACAGTGGCAGTGCAGCATCGTTGACGATCAGCGAGCTGGAGCTGGTCGCAACAACAGATGGCGAACTACCCGTTTATGCTATCAACGGATCACCAGCAACATCTGTGCTAGTTGGCGCATCGATTTTATTCAGCCAGGATGAGCCGTTGCAATTGGTTGTGTCCGGGATAAACAACGGGGCTAATCTCGGTCCGGCAACAACACTGTCAGGTACCGTTGGATCGACTGTGTTTGCACTTAGGGTTTTAAATCCCAGCGTCCCTGGCATTGCGATCAGCACGGCACAATCGACTAATGATGTCTTCGATTCAAATGATCAGTATCTGCATCATCTTGCGAATGTCGCCGATTTTATTGCGCGCTTAATTGATGAGTCACTGTGTGCGGAGGATTCTTTCTTGCAAAGCGGCCAGTCTTTGAGTGTTAACTATCCGCCACTCGATGATTTCGCTATCAAGGGCGTGCGTTTCGGTCGGCAAGGTTTGCGCACCGACTTTGCACTTAAGATTGTCGCGTTGGGAGAGGGCAGCTACCGAATAGGTGCCGACGATATAGAAGGTGGTGCGGATATTGATTTTTCAGATACCGCATTTTACGAGCAAGGATTCATCACGGTTGTTCCGATCGATGGAGACAATTCGGCAGCTCCGGCTTTTGATGTCACGCCTATAAGCTTGCTCGATCCTTGATGTGAGTCGACTACAGATTTATTACCAAAGCGCCGTCGACTTATTTGTGCGCCGGTCTTTTGCAAGTCGTCGCTTCATCCGTTGATGCAATTGTTGACGCTTCTTGTCGATGTGATCGCGGCGAATTGCACCGTCCTGTAAAGCCTGAGAATTCTTCTCGTACGCATTGCGGTAGTCGCAAAAATCGTCGTAGGCCTCGCGCACGTGGTGTAACTCGCAAATGACGAGTTCGAACATAATGATGTCATCCAAATAACCGATGACAGGGATATGATCGGGCACGATGTCTTCCGGGTCGCCGAAGTAAACGAACATTGCGAGTAAGCGTTCTCGTTCGGCGTTTGGGAGATTCCATTCCGCATCCTGAAGCATGCGGATCATTGCGTCGAGTTTAGGAATTCGTTTCGCAACAAAATCTGGTAAAGGTTCTTCACCTTTTATTTCTTCGAGAACGTCACCGATCGCTTCGATGATTTCCGATTCTTCGGCGTGGCGTACGGCTTCGCGGGATTTCTTCAAGGCCTTACGGAAAAATTTGAGGTCTCGCTCGCTTAATTCGATCGTGAATTTCATTCTAAATCGGATGCTTGGAAAAGGGATGAACGGGCTACCGACACCCTCATGAACGGTCAATGAATTGACCAAAATGAATGCCCTCAGCAGCGCCGAGTGTCAATCAAGTATAAAATAATGGTGATTGGATTATTCGGCGTGGTGCGATTGTGAGACTTATCATCGGCAACAAAAATTATTCGAGTTGGTCTCTGCGCTCATGGTTATTGCTCAAGGAGGCAGGGCTCGAGTTCGATGAGCATAGAATTCCACTCAACTTGCCGTCAACTGCAGCCGCGCTTGCCGACGCGTCGCCCGCCTGTCGGGTGCCTGTTCTCATTCTTAACGATCAAGCCATTTGGGATACTTTGGCCATTGCAGAGACCGTTGCTGAGGGCTGGCCTGAAAAAGAACTTTGGCCAACTGATGCGAAATCGCGTGCCCACGCGCGCTCGATTAGTGCGGAAATGCACGCCGGATTCGCCGCAATTCGTGAATTGATGCCTATGAATTGCAGGGGGCTGGGGCGTAAAGTGACTCTGCCAGATGAATTGACTGCAGACATTGATAGAATCTTTGAGATCTGGACGCAGTGTCAGCAGCAATATGGTGGATTGGGTCGCTGGTTGTTTGGCCAGTTTAGTATTGCCGATGCGATGTTTGCG
>JABIUH010000132.1 GCA_018701055.1 Woeseia sp.
CTCTAATCAATTCCGGGAAATTTTCCGGAAATTTCGTTTCCTTAAAAGGAGACCGAAACGCGAGCGAAGTAGTAACCACCCTGCCAAGGCACGTAGCTGCCAGAGTCATACACTCGACCACAGCAATCGTCATTGATTGCTTTATCAATCTCATCAGGATACGCATCAAAGATGTTCCGACCGCCAGCGGATATCCGCCAGTTGTCGTTGAACCTATAATTCGCTTCTAGATCGAAGAACATCACAGAACCGAATGTCTGGACCGACAACGGCGTCGTGTTGTTGTTCGAGTTTTTCATTTCGCCGTAGTAGCGAGCACGACCCATGATAGACAAATCGCCTATCGCGTGACTCGCCTGGAGGTTCCAGCGCATGGACGGATCAGCATTCTCGAAGTCGTACTGATCTTCGGCGTTCAGGAATTCGCTTGCGTCAGATTCAAGCGAGCTCTGATTATAGTTTACCGCGAGCTGCAGATCCGTTTCCTGGCCGTTACCCCATTCGATTGGGTAGGAAGCAACAACGTCCACACCGTGTGTCGAGCTGTCGAAGGCGTTCGTGAAATAGAACACGCCACCGATACTGTTCGCACCAGCAACACCAGCATTAGCCAATGCGGTGTAGTTATCGAACGCACTACCCGAGGTAGGATCCGTGGAGACGTCCAGTGTCGAAACTGCATTGAAGCGATCGTTGATGGCGATGTTATAGAAATCGACGGTCAGCGAGAGCTTCTCTAAATCAGCCGTGAAACCAACCGTGTAGCTGGTTGATGTCTCTGCCCTGAGCGGCGTTGCACCGAGTGCCTGTGCGATAGGGCCGCCGGCTGGGAACAAACCGGTTGCGACCGGGAAGCCGTTCGGCAGTCTCGTGGATACGTTGGTTGTACCTTGCTGGCCTGGTGTCGGCGCCCGGAAACCCGTGCCGATGGACCCGCGAATTGCGAACCGCTCGTTCACGAGGTAGCGACCTGCGATCTTGCCGACGGTTTCGTTACCAAAGTCCGAGTAGTCCTCGAAGCGTATGGCTGCCTGCAAGAACAGATTGTCACTCACATCCGTGCTGATGTCGCCGTATACGGCGAAGGAGTCACGCGAGTAAGTGTCGGAGAATGCCGGCGAGTAGCCCGGGAAACCGTTGGAGCCGACGCCCACAACCCTGAAGGCCGGGTCACCACCGTTTGGATCACAATCCAAACCAACTATAGTGTTACCGGCCACTGCCGCCATGCCACCAATGCTAGATACACCACTAGCCGTTGTCGACGGAAGACCAGTATTCGCATCACAAAATCCATACGGATCCGGTCCTGAGTGCGGACCACCCTGGTACGAAGCAACATCGTTGCTTTGCCCAACGTCGTACGATTCATCCAACATGCTGATGCCGTAAGCAAGCACTACCGGCGATGCCATGCCCCCATCGAATTCGCTCGAGAGATCAATCTGGAATTGCGTCTCTTCATTAGTGAGTGTGCCCGGCTTGAAGTCAGTCGGTGAATCCACACCGTAGGACGGATTGACCGTGTTGAAGAGTCTGTAGTCAATTTCATTTGAGCCGTACCGCAAGCTGACGTCGTACGAGAATGCGTCACCCATGCTGCCGCGGAAACCGCCAGCTAAACCAACGTCCTCGACCTGCCCCTCGAAGCGCGGAGTGAAGCCACCCGGAAATTTCTCGAGCGGGTTGTAAAAGGAACCATCTGCATTACGCACGGTTTCGTTCGTGCCATTAAACGGATACCGGTAGAAGAAGCCACCGTCACCTTTACTCTTGGAGTGATTACCCCAACCGTAAAGTTCTACGCCATTGTCAAGGTCGTAGCCGGCATTAACAAATGTTCGCACGGACTCGGAGTTCGGCTGGCCCCAGGGTTGGACAACGTCGCCTTCCACTGATGCACTCGAAACGCCTGCCGGATATGCCGTCTGCAAACCCGCAGTATAGGCGTCCACACCGGCACTCGGAACACCTAGGACAAAGCCCTGGCGTAGGTCTGAGGTATTACCAAAGGCTGGGCCGTTCGGATCCGCGCAGAACCAATTATCGCAGTACTGTGTATCACGCTGAGTCATGCTCGCTTCGTCGATCTCTGCCGAGATCGAAATAAAGCCATTCTCGCCCAAGGGCAGACCAACATTGGCAGCAATCGTAAACTGGTCGCCGTCACCTTCGAAATACTGCCCCGTGCCGGCACTCAAAGTGAAGCCTTCGTTGTTGTCCTTCAGATTGAAGTTGATCACACCGGCAATAGCATCAGAACCGTATTGTGCTGATGCGCCATCACGCAGAACTTCGATGCTTTTGACCGCAGTGGAGGGGATCGTTGCAACATCAGGCCCCTGCTGACCGGCGCCGCCAATGCCGACAAGAGACGCACGATGACGACGCTTACCGTTGACGAGTACCAACGTGTGATGCGAAGGCAAGCCACGCAACGTCGCCGGCCGGATGAAAGTGGAACCATCAGAGATGGGCTGCCGACCAACGTTATAGGACGGAACCAACGTCTGCAGGATGTCTTGTGTATCCGTGTGCGAGACCGCCTCGATTGATTGTGCGTCGAACGTATCGATTGGTACTGCTGAGTCGATAGCCGAACGCGGCTTGCCGCGCAGGCCTGAAACAACAATTTCTTCGATCTCGTCATCCGCACCTTGTGCCATTACATCCGTTGATAACACTGGAAAGGCCAGCGCTATTGCAGATATAGGCAGTAAATACCTTGTGAAATTTCTCATTTATTTCTCCCCCATAAATTTGGGTGTTTAACTTTATCTCTATCGGCATTGGTACATAAGCAACAACACCGCCAGAGGCATATATTTCATTGAAGCACTGTCTGGCTAGAAAATAAAGTCTATGCGGTTTTTATTTAGTTTCAGACGGTATCAATTGTTGTATTTTATCCACAATATAGGTTTCTCGTCCGTTCATCATGCGGGTAGCGTCTGCGCAGCCCTAGATACCGCAAATACTCCGCCGCGGGCAGGTGGTGCTGCAAGAATCAATATCAAACGACTTGCGAGCCACCAGGGTGAGGCCCGTATCGGGCCGTCTTTTACTGCAGCGGGCGCGGCGCATATATTGAAATAACCTAATAAATCAGTATCTTACCGATGTCCCGGATGCGGATGGCCAAGGCTTCGATAAAACCGTGGAAAACGTCGTTGCAAGGCGCCCGCAGACAGATACGAACGTGCCAACGGAGCCGCTGTCGCAATGGGAAAATGGGCGACGACGTAATCCATAGCTATCAACGAAGCATGAATTGCGTCGCTTCGCCTGCAATGACGAAGTTCGTGATTTTTTTACACAGCCTCGGCCGTCTGTGGACATGCCTGCGCACTCGCCGGCATGTCCACCACGAATTGAATTTAGGTGTCAGGCTTCGCGTCGGAACTTTGCAATAACCGATACGGCTTCCAGAATAACCATAAAGGTGGTCACAATGACGATGACGTCGATCGTCACCAAAAGCCAGTTTTCAGCCTGGTACCACTCGATCAGCTTAATGATGGCTGCCCACGAAGCCGTAATCAGAACGAACACCATGGGAATTAAGGTATAGCGCGCCGGCCGCCCCATCTTAATGAGCATGACCGAGATCACCAGCAGCGTCAGTCCAGCCAGTATTTGATTGGTTGACCCGAACAATGGCCAGATCGTCAGTCCGCCGTTGCCATCGGCCCCACCCGCGCCAAATGCCAGCATTAAACAACACACCACAGCGATCAATGTCGCCAGAATGCCATTCTTTAGGAGTGAAATATTATAGATGTCGCCCCATTCCTGAATGATGTAGCGCTGCAATCGCACGCCGGAATCCATGGTGGTGCCCGCAAACAGTACGACCATTGTGGCGAGCAAGGTTTGCGAGATGCTAAACGGCAGCCCCCAGCCATTAGTAATCATTTGTGCACCGCCCTGAATAAACGTTCCAGCACCCGCACTGCCATAGGTGGCATAAATTTGGTGCCACATCTCAGGCGTTGCCGCGAGCGCGACGCTACTGACGGCCACCAACGTGATCAGCGCCAACGAGCCTTCACCCACTGCGCCGAGGTAGCCAATAAAACGCGCATCCGTTTCCTTGTCCAGCTGTTTGGAGGTTGTACCGGACGAAACAATGCCGTGAAAACCCGATACAGCCCCGCACGCGATGGTGACAAACAACAGCGGTATCATCGACGGTGCGCCCTCTGCCAGCTGACTGTTAAACGCCGGCGCAGAGATGTCCGGCATAGAAAACAGCACAGCGCCATATAGAAGTATCAGGCCAACAATGAGCTGCATGCCGTTAATAAAGTCGCGCGGCTGCAGCAGTACCCATACTGGCAGCATCGACGCTATCGCTGCGTACACGAACAAAATGACGATCCAGTTTGCGTTAGCGCTGAGGCCGAACATCTGTTCGGGTAATTCGATTGGCAATATGCTGCCGACGTAAACCGAAAAGTAGAGTGCGGCTACACCGAGTATCGACAAAATAGTCAGGTTGAAATTTCGATGGACCAACTGCCCGATCACCAAGGCGACAGCAATCGCCGACCAAGCCGGGAATACAGCGCTGGAAGTGTTCACGAATGCACTGGCAATGACGACGCCGAACACGGCGTTGACCATGAGTAGCACGAGGAAAATCACAATCATGAATAACGCCCGAGTGCGACTGCCAATCACCTCTTCGGATAACGCGCCGATTGACTTGCCTTTGTGACGTGAACTGGCCCAAATAGCGCCAAAATCATGCACACCGGCGAAAAATATCGTTCCGACCGTCACCCAAATAACCGCGGGCACCCAGCCCCAGTAAACAGCAATGGCTGGACCGACGATCGGCGCCGCACCCGCAACTGACGTAAAGTGATGCCCCCATAGGACGTAGCGATTAGTGGGAACAAAATCAACACCGTCATTGAACTCGTGCGCGGGCGTCACAAAATCCGGATCTAGTTGATAAATTTTTGTCGCGATGAATTTTGAATAAACGAACCAGCCAAAACTCATGCCAGCGATACCCAACAAGACAATCATTACCGATTGCATATGAATTCCCCTACGTGCTTAAAATTTAGGCCAGCGCACTTTAAATTATTAGTCGTTCGCGCCGACACACTTTTATAATTTTTATGGCGGTATCGGGCGTAACCCCGACGCACTCGTCCCAGCTTAACCGGTGTGACAAATTTGTAAAGGTGCTATCAGAACGCGGTGCCCACTATTCTTCATACAGATAGCGATTGTAAATCAGCAATAATAACCAGACGACACTCGCGACCACGACCAGCAACATTGACCACCGTATAAGCGCCGCAAGAAACAGAGTGTCAAATGCTGGCCATTGAACATTGTAGGCAAATAATTGTGTAGCCCTATCACTCATCCAATGCCAACCACTGTGCGCCAGCACGGCTGAAAATAAGATAATGCCCACCCGTTCAGATAACCAATGATTAAAGATGAAATTCAAAATTGGTACTGCCAATAAAATGATGATGAGCTGACCCAATTCGACACCCAAATTAAAGGCCAGTAACGAGGTCAATAAATGCGTGCCGGCGAACTGTAGCGTTTCGCTCAACGCGAATGAAAAACCGAAGCCGTGAACCAAACCGAAAGCGAATGCGACCATCCAACGTTTTTTCCACTGCGGCCCCACAATGTTCTCGATTGCCATGTAGACAATGGACGCAGCAATTATCGTTTCGATCAGCGGCGGAAACCAAAGAACATTCGGCACCATTCCGAATGCTGACGCTATCAATGTCACAGAGTGAGCTATCGTGAATGACGTAATAATGGCAATCAGCGGTCGCAACCGCCGAAACGGAATGAGAAGACAAATGACGAACAAAACATGATCGAGCCCATCAAGGATGTGTTTGACGCCATACACCACGAAACGGAAAAACGCCTGGTGCCAACGCGGATCGAGACTTACGACACCGGGATCACCGGAAAACTGAAATACGCGTTCGGCGCCATCGGTGTGTTGAAAACGTACCACCGTGGTCGTGCGTAATCCTAGTCCCGAAAGTTTTGGCGCGATCGAGAAATCAGATGCTGCCGATTGAATGGGATAAACAATCGATACATCCAACATAGCCTGGTTTCGATA